>JABDJT010000410.1 GCA_013003335.1 Verrucomicrobiales bacterium
CCGAACGAACGATTGAGGCGGATTGGATTGACCGCTTTGCCGGAAAACTGGCTGGTGGTGGAGATGTGCAATCCTTTCCAGGAGTTGACGAGAATCTGGAGCAGCAGGCCCGGAAACTGGAAACGGAGCGATATTCCGATCCGGAATGGCTGAATCGGCAGCCGTAACCTACGCAGTCCCGCCCGATTTCGGCTGGATTGCAGAGCGCGGAATTTCTACAAACGGGAATGATGAACCAGTCCCCTTCCCGTCGTCGTTTTTTGCATTCCACTGCCGCATCGGCGGTCGCGGCGACAGCCGCCTCTCCTGCTGTCCTCCGCGGTGAGCCTTCGGCGAAAATTGAGATCCTCGATCAGCCACACACGATTTCCCACCAGTCGCATTACTACCACGGCTGGCCGACGTTGACGCGGTTGAAGAGCGGCGAACTGATCCTGGTCTGGTCCGGGCGGCGGGAAGAGCACGTTTGCCCCTTTGGGACGGTGGAAATGATGCGTTCGCGGGACGACGGTAAGACGTGGACCTGGCCGCGGACTTTGCTGGACAGCGCGATTGATGACCGCGATGCAGGCGTTTTGGAAACGACGAAGGGTTCGCTGATCGTGACGACTTTTTCGTCACTGGCCTACGACGACTACTATTTAAAGAAAGGGAAACAGACCGAAAACGAAGCCTGGCTGGCGGCTCACAACCGCCTTCCTTCCGACGAAGACCGCAAGGCGGAACTGGGTGAATGGGCGCTGCGTTCAACGGACGGAGGTGTAACCTGGTCGGAGCGGATTCACACGATCGTCAACAGCCCTCACGGTCCCACTCAACTGGCGGACGGACGCCTTTTGTATGCAGGCAAAAAGCTGTGGGAAACGGAGAAGCGAATCGGGGTTTGTGAGTCAAAGGACGATGGCGCGACGTGGCAGTGGCTCGCGGAAATTCCGACACGGGAGGGAGACCAGTTCGCGGACTATCACGAGTTGCATGCCGTGCAATGCGCCAGCGGGAAGATTGTCTGCCAGATCCGGAATCACAACAAAACCAATCACCGCGAAACCCTGCAAACCGAATCGACCGATGGCGGGAAAACCTGGACTGTGCCCCATGAAATCGGGGTTTGGGGGCTGCCATCACACCTGCTTCGGCTCCGCGATGACCGACTCGTGATGACGTATGGACATCGGCGACCGCCGTTCGGAAATCAGGCGCGAATTTCAGCGAATGAAGGCGAAACCTGGAGCGGGGCCCTTCTGATTTCCGATGATGGAGCCGGTGGGGATTTGGGGTATCCGAGCACAGTGGAGTTGGACGACGGATCGCTCTTAACCGCCTGGTATGAGAAACGGCCGGACGGTCCACGGGCGGTGTTGCGGCAGGCCCGGTGGAAGATTTCGAGCTAGAAGAGTTAGAAAAATCAAAGTTGACAAGTTTGTCACGTTCATCCAGCCTTGGCGCCCGAAACCAGTAACCTGACAGACCTATATGAAACACATTTCCCTCCTGGCTGCCGCGGCCCTTTTCAGCGTTGGCAGCATTTCCTCCGCCGGCGAAACCTGGGGCGTTCCAATGCCTCCCACGGAAACCGGATTCAGCTATGACTACGTCGATTTTGACTGGCTGTTCCAGGAATTCGACAGTGATCTCGACAACGGAAACGGCTGGTCTGCGGCGCTGACCAAAAGCGTTGGCGACACCTTCTTTTTCAATGCCGGATATGCTCAACTCGACACCGATATTTTATCGAGTGACGCCGATGTGGATATCAGCCGGATTTCGATTGGTGGCGGTGCTCACTTTGCGCTGTCTGCCAAGATTGATGCGGTGCTTCGCGCAGCGGCGCTCTACACCGACGCCGATATCGACGGACTTCCTGAAGACATGGACGAATGGGGTTACCTCGTCGGAGCCGGCCTTCGGATCCAGGTTCTCGAAAATCTCGAAATTTTCACGGACGCCAACTGGGTGGATTCTCTGAATGATGGCCAGGTGGAAGCCACGGCCGGTGGAATCCTCCAACTGACCGAAAGCATCGGCCTTCGGGTTGGCGGTCGTTTCGTGGATGATTCCAATCAACTCTTCGTGGGTGGCCGGGTGAATTTCTGAGCCAGCTGCTGAAGATTTTTCAGTTTTCGAAACCCGCGTCGATCCGTTCGGCGCGGTTTTTTTCGTGCTGAATCCCGGTGAACCAATCCTGTTGGTTCGTTTTCCGACTACTTCCGGTTCAGTTTCTTGAACTGGCGAACGCCGATGATGATGAACAGGATGTTGGGGATCCACACCAGCACGGAAGGAACCGCGTCGCTGTTTTCCCGCATCATTTTCGCAACCGTAATCATCATGAAATAGGCGATTCCCACGATCAGGCTCATGGCGAATCCAACGGAAGTTTCGCGGCGCTGTGCCGTGATGCCGAGCGGAATCCCGATCAGGCCGAGGGTGATGCAGGCCATGGAAAGGGACAGCCGGAGTGAGATTTCCGTTCGCAAAGTCGCTCGATCCGAACTGGTCAGCCCGGGCTGTTGAATCGCGGAAAACAGCTCGAAAAACGGAATGATGTCCGGCTTGATGCGCTTGTTTTTGTCCCGGAGCTTGTCGAGCGACACTTCGATCGGGGCTTCGCGCGCTGCGAAAGGCGTGAATTCTGCGAACTCCGCGTCGTCCCCGCT
>JABDJT010000444.1 GCA_013003335.1 Verrucomicrobiales bacterium
GAGCAGGCCCGCGAGCAACTCAGCCGCGAGCCGCGTCCTCTCCCGCAGATGAAAATCAATCCGGATGTAAAAGAGATCGATCAATTCAGGTTCGAGGATTTTGAACTGGTCGGATATGATCCGCACCCGGCGATCAAGGCACCGATCGCCGTTTAAAACCGTCCGCCGCGTTGGCGGGATTGCCTTTTACGCGGAAACCTGAAAAATGGTGGGATGAAATTTCGATCCCGCTTTTTGCTGTTGTGGCTGTCGCTCGGGCTGCCGCTATCCGGCCTGGCTCAAGACACGAAACCCGTCCATTTTTTTCTGCTGTCCGGTCAGTCCAATATGGCTGGATTGAATCCGGAAAACGGTTTTCTGCCGGAGGCGAAAAAATTGCTGCCGGACGCCGAGATCGTTCATCTGAAGGTCGCCCGAGGCGGCCAGCCGATCCGTCTTTGGTTGAAGGAGTGGGATGAAATCGCCGGGAAACACGGGCTGGACGTGAAAAACGAAGGCAAGACGCCGTATTACGACCAAATCCTGGCTCAATTCGCGGAGCTGAAAAAAAAGTATCCCGATGGATTCGATTCCGTATCCTTTTGCTGGATGCAGGGCGAGCGCGATGCGAAATCCGGCCTCGACGGAGCCTACGAAGACGCTCTGAAAAAGTTGATCGCGAATTTGCGGCGCGATCTGGACGCCCCGGAGATGAATTTCGTGATCGGTCGGCTGAGTGATCACGACCCGAAAGGGCAATGGACGAAAGGATGGGCCAAGGTCCGCGACGTGCAGGTCAAAATCGCGAAGGAAGACGAAAATGGCGCGTGGGTCGATACGGACGATTTGAACGACATTGAGAAGAAGGGCGTGATGACAAACGATCTCCATTACTCGAAAGAGGGCTACGCGACTTTCGGCCAGCGGCTTGCACAGCAGGCCGTGCGACTGATCAAAGGCGAAGAACCGAAGGAGGACGGACGATGAGAGCTGCCCTGTTTTTTCTCTGCCTCGGCGCAGTTTCGCTTGTTTCACCAGCCGCCGAGAAGCCCAACTTCATCGTCATTTTCTGCGACAACCTCGGCTACGGGGATATTGAGCCTTTCGGTTCCACGATCCACCGAACGCCCTACCTGAACCGAATGGCGAAGGAGGGGCGGAAGTTCAGCCACTTTTACGTCACCGCCGGAGTCTGCACACCGTCGCGCTCAAGCCTGATCACCGGCTGCTATTCCCAGCGAGTCTCGATGCACAAAAACGACCGCGATTATCACGTGTTGCGCCCCGTTTCGCCGTATGGATTGAACCCGAAAGAAATCACGATCGCCGAGGTTTTGAAGGAAAACGGATACGCCACCGGCATGATTGGGAAATGGCACCTCGGGGATCAACCCGACTTCCTGCCGACGAAACAGGGCTTCGACTGGTGGCTCGGCGTGCCCTATTCCGACGACATGACCCAGCGAATCTGGAACCAGGACGGCTCCCACTGGCCGCCGCTCCCGCTCGTCGAAAACGAAACCGTGCTCGAAGCTCCGGTTGATCGGGACGGCCTCACAAAGCGCTACACCGAGCGCGCCATCGAATACATCGAGGAAAATAAGGATAACCCGTTTTTCCTGTATATCCCGCAGGCCATGCCCGGCAGCACCTCGACGCCATACGCCAGCCCGCAGTTTAAAGGCAAAAGCAAGAACGGTCCGTGGGGCGATTCGATCGAGGAACTCGACTGGTCGACCGGTCAGATTCTCGACAAACTCGTCGAACTTGGCATCGACAAGAACACGCTGGTGATCTGGACCTCCGACAACGGTGCGCCGCACAAATCGCCCGATGACCCGAGCCGCGGTTCGAATTCGCCGCTCTTCGGCCGCGGATACACCACGGGCGAAGGCGCTTTTCGCGTGCCGACGATCGCCTGGTGGCCGGGGAAAATCCCCGCCGGGACCGAGTGCACGGAAATGTGCAGCACGATGGATCTGCTGCCGACTTTCGCCCATCTGGCCGGCGGAAAACCACCCGAAAAACCGAAGCGTGACGGACATGACATCCGCCCGTTGTTATTCGGCGAAGACGGCGCCAGGACACCCTACGAAGCATTTTATTACTACTACCTCGATCAACTTCAGGCCGTGCGTTCCGGCCCGTGGAAGCTGTTTCTGCCGCTCGAAAATGCTCATCGGCATCCGCACTACAAACCCGGCACGAAGAAAACGGAGGCACTTCTTTTCAACGTCGAAACCGACATCGGCAGTGAGAAAAATGTCGCCGCTGAGAATCCCGAAATCGTGGAGCGCCTCACGAAACTTGCCGACAGGATGCGTGCTGATCTTGGCGATCGAGACGATCCCGGGCCCGGTATTCGGAAGATCGGGCATGTCGAAAATCCGGTGCCGCTGGTGAAAATTGAGTGATGGAAGAGCCGGAGGAAGACGGGAAAAAAACGTTCGGGCGATTCCGGCTTGGTACGCTGATTTTCCTGTGGTCTTTGCTGACCCTGATCGCCGCCTTTTGGATCTCCAGCTATTTTTCCGGAGGCCAATTTTACAAATCTACCTGGACGCCGGACGGGAACAATTACTCGGAGCGCGCGATTTTCGTATTCACCAATTTCGGCAGCTTTGGATTCGGGTTGCGGACGCAAACCGTTCATTTTTCGACTGACCCTCCGATAAACGAATCGAACTGGAGAAAGATGCCGGCTCAGAAGCGAGGGACCCTTCTCAATTCGCACTGGGTTTACCATGATTCCAAGACCACGCCTTTTGGCGTGTCTTCCAGCACCTACAGCCAGCTCTGGATTCCCTTCTGGATTCCGTTCCTGATCCTGTTCATTATCACCGTAGCCGTCCAGGCTGGCGCGCGGGAAAAAACGAACGAATAGGGTTGGTTTGTCGAACGAACCCTGTTGGTTCGTTTTCGTCAGGATTGGGCCGTATTCAGTCCCGCTTGTTTTGCCGTTTCGCGCTCCACCAAATCCCGATCGCAAAACCCAGGATCATGCTGCCGCCGATCAGTGCGTCATGATAAACTTTTGCCTCGGGCGCCGTGCAGAACCACCAGACGGCCCACAGAAACAGCGGGAAAATTGCGAGGAAACCGAAAAACCGGACCCAGAAAGGCAGCCGATGAATCCCGCGCCGATAACCGGTCACACCGCCCGCTTTTTTCAAGACCTCGGTGATGGTGAGCCATTCGTAGAGCTTCGCCGGGGCGGCCAGGAAGACAGCCCAGAACGTTGCCGCCACCATCAACAGTGCAGCCACGAAAGGCAGCAGCGGTAGCAGAACGAGAATGAGCCACATCTTCTTGGCAATCCAGCGTTGACCGGTCCGGAAGACGCGGAGGCCGAGGTGCTTCGGAAAATTCAGCACCCGCAAAACCGGATCGCGACGGCGAATCGCGGCGATGAGACCTTTTTGAATCATCCGGCTCGTCGGATCGATCGCGGCGGCGCGACGGAACCATTCCTCGGCGTTTTTGGCATCGTCGAGTTCCTGCAGATACACTTGGCCGATGTTGTGCATGACCGATTCGTTTTCCGGGTCGAGCCGGAGCGTTTCTTCCAGCGCCTCGATTTGATCGAAGGCATCCAGCCGATCCTGATCCGGTGCGACAGAGGCGACGACTGTCGCGAGATTCTCGATCGAGGCGTCGTTCGGAGCCAGCGAGCGGGCCTGTTTCACCGCTTCGCGAGCGGTGATGTAATCGCCGCGTTCGTAGCAATTCCAGCCAAACTCGTGCCAGAGCCCGGAGTCCTCGGGATCGAATTTCAGGGCGTCGAGCAGCGACCGTTTTGCGTCGAGCATGCGGTTTGCCTTCCGGTGGACCCGGGCCGTGACGAGGTGGGCGAAGGGCTCTTCCGGCTCGCTGGCGAGAGCCGCTTTCGCGTGCAGGCGGGCACGATTCAGGTCGTCGTCGGTTTGAAGCGCGGCCTGTGCGAGCGTGGCGTGAACGTAAAAATTTTCCGGATCCTGCGCGAGAATCTGCGGCCCGAGCTCGAGAAGCCGGTCCCACTGCTCCGATTCCGCGAGATGCTGGAACATCCGGATTAACCGGTCCTGGATGACATCGTGCTCGGAGGCCATTGGTGCGATTTTACCGCGTTTTCGACCATGGGCCATCTCATACTGGCCCGAACGAGTTAACAGAATTTACTCGCGACAGGGAGAGGTTTGACGACGATCCCTTCACAACGCGAAAGCGTCTCAAAAACGAATCGACAGGGTTCGTTCACCAAACCTACCCTGTTCGTTCGTATCTCAGAAATTCAGACCGAAATTGACTCATGTCCACAGCCTCAGCTCCCCCGGAAAACGAACAGGCGGAACTCGAAAGTTCCGATAAAGAAACCATTGAAGAACTCAAGCAGGCCTATGCCTCGATGTGCGAACAGCTCGACCGGGTGATCGTCGGCCAGCAGGACGTGATTGATCAACTGCTGATCGCGATTTTCTGCAAAGCCCACGCACTGCTCGTCGGTGTGCCCGGCCTGGCGAAGACGCTGCTCGTCTCGACTGTTTCGGAAGTGCTCGACCTCAGCTTCAAGCGAATCCAGTTCACGCCGGACCTCATGCCGGCCGACATCACGGGAACCGAGGTGCTGGAGGAAGACATGACGACCGGGAAACGAATTTTCAAATTTGTGCAGGGTCCGGTTTTCGCGAACATGATTCTTGCTGACGAGATCAACCGGACGCCGCCGAAAACGCAGGCCGCTCTGTTGGAAGCGATGCAGGAGCATCACGTCACGATCGGCGATGAAACCTACCCGCTGCCGGAGCCGTTTTTCGTTCTCGCGACCCAGAACCCGATCGAGCAGGAGGGAACTTACCCGCTTCCCGAAGCGCAGCTCGACCGTTTCATGTTCAACATTCAGGTGAATTACCCGAGCGAGCAGGAAGAGCAGGACATCATCAAGCGGGTCACGGGCACCTACAAAGCGAATATCGAGAAGCAGCTGAACGCGGAAAGCGTGCTGCGCCTGCAGGATGTTGTCCGGCGCGTGCCGGCCGCTGATCACGTGGTTTCCTATGCGGCGCAGATCGCCCGGGCATCACGCCCGAAAGAGGAGTCGTCCCCCGATTTCATCAAGGAAATGGTGGCCTGGGGTGCCGGACCGCGGGCCGGGATTTACCTGATTTTGGCGGCGAAAGCGCGCGCGATTCTGCAGGGACGGTACCACGCAACGACCGAGGACGTTCGGGCTGTGGCTCATCCCGTTCTCCGACACCGCGTACTGACGACTTTCAACGCCGAAGCGGCCGGGGTCACGAGCGACGACATCGTGACGATGCTGGTCGAACAGTTCAAGCCGGCAGCCGACATTGAAGTGTAAGAACCGCCGAACCGGCCTCGTTTTCGAATGAACAGGGTTGGTTCGCCGAACAGACCCTGTTGGATCGAAAATCACCCCGGAACATAGACCCGGATTTTTTCCTCATGTCAGAAACCTCCACCACCTCTTCCGCTGCTTTCGCCGACTTGCTTCCGCCGGAGCTGACGAACACGATCGGCCGGCTGGAATTCCTGGCCCGGACAGCGAAGGAAGGTTCGATTACGGGCCGGCACACGAGTCCGCACAAGGGATTTTCGGTCGAGTTTGCCGAGCACCGGCAATATGTTTCGGGCGATGATTTGCGGAACCTCGACTGGCGGGTTTACGGCAAATCGGACCGGTATTACATCAAACAATACATCGAGGAAACGAACATGCGCGTCACGATCATCGTCGATGCGTCGGGCTCGATGGATTATCGCGGGGAGGAAGCGAGCGGCCTGGGAAACACGACTCACCTGAGCAAATTTGAATACGCCCGGCATCTCGCGGCGGCTTTGACCTACATGTTCATCCGCCAGCAGGACGCGGTCGGGCTCGTTACATTCGACACGGAGGTCCGGAAATATCTGCGTCCGGCGGCGAAGCCGAGTCAGGTCCGGCAGGTCCTGGAAGAATTGCACAACACGGAACCCGGGAACGACACGAGTTGCGCGGCGACGTTTCACGAAATTGCGGAACGGATTCCCTCACGCGGACTGGTGATCGTGATCAGCGATTTGATCGATGATGCGGAGGAAATCAAGAATGCGCTTCACCATTTTCGCTACAAGCGTCACGAATTGCTGCTGTTTCACCTGATGGCCGAGGAGGAATTGACGTTCCCCTTCAAAAAATTCGACCATTTCAAATGCCTCGAAGTGGATGGCCGGCGGGTGGATATCGATCCGGCGACGATTCGGGCGAGTTACCTGGAGCGGGTGCGCGCGCAACTGAAAGCGATCGAGTTGGCCTGCGGACAGATGGAAGCCGATTACGTGCCGGTAAACACGAATGCCCCGGTGACCGAAACGCTGTTCACTTATTTTTCGAATAGAAAGGCGGGCAGCCGGTAATGAGTTTTCTCAACTTGGCATTGCTGGCCGGTGCGGCGGGAATCCTGATCCCGATTATTATTCACCTGCTCAATCGCCGGTCAAACCGGGTGATCGACTGGGGTGCGATGAAGTATTTGCTCGAATCGATCGCGATTCGAAACCGGCGAATTCAGCTCGAAGAAGCACTGCTGATGGCGTGCCGCTGCCTGCTGGTGGGCCTGCTCGCGTTGGCGCTGGCTCGTCCATTTATTCCGGCGGGTTCGACCGTGCCGTGGCTGGTGGTGCTGCCGTTGATCCTCGTGGGAATCGTGGGGCTGGGCGTAGCCGCGGTTTTGCAGGAAGAACCGGTCTGGCGCCGTTGGATCGGTCTTTCTTCGATCGGACTACTCATCATCGCAGGATTGCTGGTCTGGACGGATCTCTTCAACCTCTCCCGATTCGCTCCCGGCGCGCGGCAGGACATCGCCATTGTGATTGACGGCTCGACCTCGATGTCGATGACCGTGGATGGGCTTACCAATTTCGATCGCGCCGTCGAGGAAGCGCGGACGATCGTAAAACGTGCCCCGCGCGGACACGCGTTCTCGATCATTGTGGGCGGTCCGGCTCCGAGCCCGAAAATTCTCGATCCGACAACCGACCGGGCAGAACTGGATTTGATACTCGACGATCTGAATCCGCTCGACGGTTCCATGGCCACCTATCACTCTCTGACGCTGGCCTCGCTGGGACTTGCGCGGGGCGATAATCCGGCCAAGCAGATCATTTTGCTGACAGACGGTCAAAATGTCGGCTGGGAAACCGGGAAAACCGGTCGTTGGAATTTCCTGCGGGACACATTTAAAAACCTGCCGTCCGAGCCGCAGATTTTGCTTCGGAAAATGCCGCTGCCGCAATATCTACGGAACGTCGCTATCACGGACGTTTCGTTGTCCCGCGAAATTGTCGGGGTCGATCGCGAGGTCGATGTGACGGTGACGGTGGAGAACACGGGCAACGAAGCGGTCACGCCCGGCAGCCTGACTCTCCAGGTCGAAGGTGGACGCCAGTACGTCGATCAAAGCCTCGGGCAGTTGCAGCCGGGCGAGCGCCAGGTTGTGACGTTCACGCATCAGTTTTCCGAGCCGGGCGCGCATTCCGTGACGAGCACACTGGATGTGCAGGACGACATCGAGCAGGACAACCGCGGGTATGCCGCGCTGAATATCGCCGATTCGCTGAAAGTCCTGATCGTGGACGGCCGGCCTTCTGGTAAATTTTTCGACCGCGCGGCGACATTTCCGGCCATCGCATTGGCGCCGTCTTCGCTGACGCTAAATCCGAATCAAACGCCGGCGACGGCATTCCCCGGTGCGGATGGCGACAACGAAGAAGTCTACGATCCGACACTCGAAGCGATCCGGTTTCTCGTGGAGCCTTCTATTATCGGTGCGCCGAATATTGCGAACGTTCCGGATTATGAAGCCTACGACGTTGTGATCCTCGCGGATGTCCCTCGCTTGCCATCGACTGCCGCGCAAAAAATCAGCACTTTTGTGAAAGGCGGCGGCGGGCTCCTCGTGGCTCCCGGCCAAAAGGTGAAGCCGGATTTTTACAACAATTGGCTGGATGAAACCGGCACGCCATTCATGCCGGCGGAATTCCAGCCGAATCTCGCGGTCGCTTCGCCGGATGACTTGATTACTCCTTCCGCCCAGACCTTGACTCATCCAGTCGTCCAAAAAGTGTCCGACACCAGCAAGAGCGATTTCACAACGGCCGTAATTACCGCGCACTGGCCGCTGGTCGTACCCAATGAATTGACCAAGGAAACTTCCGTCGGCGCGCGAATGAACAATGGCGATATCCTGCTCGCTTCCAGGAAAACCGGCGACGGAAATGTCGTAATGCTGGGTGTCCCGCTCGACACGACCGGTGGCAGTCTCCCGACCCGGCAGGCGTTTTTGCCTTTCCTTCACGAAGTCGTGTATTACCTCGCCAACCCGGCGGCGTATGATTTGAATCTCGATCCGGGCTGGGACCTGAGTCTACAACTCGCCGGAAACCGTGGCTCCATCATCGGCGAGGGCTTGCGAGGAGAATATTTCGCAAATCATAATTCCGATCAGCCGATCCACACCCGCAATGACCCGGCGATTCAGTTCAACTGGCTCAGCGGCGCACCTGCTCCGGGCGTGCCGGCAGACAATTTCAAAGTGGTCTGGACCGGAAAACTCCGTCCGCCGGTTTCCGGTTATTACCGCCTCTACGCCGAGGCCGATGACCGCTTTGATCTCTACATCGACGGCAAAGCCGTGATCCGCGGTAACAGCCGTGGCAATTTCAAATTCGACTCGAACCGCTGGTATGATATCCGGGCTGAATATCTCGAATACAATTCGAACGCCCACTGCACCCTGACTTGGGAAACCCGCGAGTTTGGCCGGCAAATCATTCCGCCGAAATATTTCCGAACCTTCGCCGGCCCCGTACCGAATCAGGAGGACATCACCACCACGGAATCCTCCCTCGCCAGCTACAGCGTGACCGGGCCGAACGATGCGACGTTGTCCGCTGTTCTCAATTCCACTGAACGCGGCAGCCTCTTCAAAATTCAGGGCGACATTTCCTCCGGGCTCTACCGGATGAAAATCCCAGAGGATCACACCGGTTATTTTCGAAGCTTCCTTCGGGGTGACAGCGATACCATCCCGTTCACGGTCAAGCGCGATGCAAAAGAAAGTCATTTATCCCGCCTGACCGAAGCTGATTTCACCTTTCTCGGAAAATTCGTCACCATTTCCCAGCCCGAGACTCTCGAAGACATCATCGGATTTCTCAGCGGAAACCAGTTCGGCCAGGAACTCTGGAAATACCTCGCCATCGGTGCCTTTTTCTTTCTCCTGCTCGAAGTCGCCCTCGCCCGCTGGATCGCCCGCAGCCGACGCACCGGCGAGGAAATCACCATCGATTTTGAAAACAAGGATACCCCGACGGACGGATTTAAAGAACAACTGGCGAGGATGGGGAAAGCCTAGGCCGCGCCAGCTCTAACCTTGAAACTGAAAACTTGAAACTCGAAAATTGTGAACCCCGAAGACTACAACCGCACTGACCTCGCCACCTCGCTCGGCCCGGTTCTCCTGGCCATTGGGGTCATCGCGCTCGCGGCGGTCTGGATCGTTTCGTTGAAAATCCGGCGCCGGTTCACGCGGGTCTCGACGAACATTTTCATCGCGGTCGTCGGTGGTATTGCGCTCGCGGTTTGTTTTTGGAGCCTGTTCCAGTTGCTTGGGAAAGTCATCTCACTGGCCACTTCCTGGCATCTCTGGTTCGTGGCGATTCTCGGTGCCCTCGCTGCAGAAATCGTCGTTTGGCTTTACCGGTTCGAGCGGGAAATCGTTTCCAAAAAGGTGGGTTCCTGGCTGATGGCGCTCCGCCTGCTCGCTCTCGCCACATTGATCGCCATTCTGCTGCAGCCGGTTCACACTTTTATCAAGGAACGCGAAATCAACCGCGAGATTGCCATCCTTGTCGATGAATCCGAATCAATGCATCTGTCCGACCAACGACTTTCGGTGACCGAAATGTTCGACCGTGCAGAATTGTTCGACATCGCCGCCGTCCGCGCACGGCCGCCCATTAATGACATCCAGGCGAAGGTCGATGATCTCCTCGCCGCGTTTCAAAACGAGATCGCCGCCATTGAGGCATCGCCCGATCCCACCTCCGGAATCGAATCCCGGGCCGAAGTTCTCAGTGACTTTTTCGAAGAGAATCTCGCTGTCTCCAAAAAAATCGGTGACGAGATTGATGGGATTTTATCTCGCCACCAGCACCGCATCCCCGGCGGCAGCCGAAATAAGCTGACCGATTACCGCAATCGGGTTCGTGACCGCGTCGGCCAAACCATCAAGACCGCGAAAAACGCCATGGGCGAGGGGAATGGACCCGAAGTTCTTCGGCAGCTGCAGGCCGCCGTCGGCGAAATCGCTCCCGTTTCCGAGCAGCTTCCCTACGTGATCCAGGAAGTCGATCAGGCCGTTTTCGGCACGCTGACCGCTTCTGAAAAAGAATCAGTCGCCGACGCGGCAGCGCGTTCCCGAATCGACATCGCCCGCCGGATTTTGAATCGTCCGCAACAGTTTCCGAATGAAGAGGGTACGTTCGACGAACAAACCCTGTTGGATCGTTTGGGCACGGATTACAATCTCCGCTTTTACCGCTTCGCCCGGGACACCGAGGAGATGAACCAGGACCTCACGGAAGCTGGCCAGGAACGGCAAACACCGGAGGGCGAGCCGAATCCGAAAATCGCTCAGACGGATTTGACCGGCGCGCTGGAGCACGTGCTCGACAACACCTCGCCCGAATCACTTGCCGGAATTTTGCTGCTTTCCGACGGTCAACACAACGCAGCCGGCCTGCCGGAAGATTCGCTCCGCCAGCTTGCCGTGCAGAATTCGCCTTTTACCGCCGTCCCGATCGGCGGGTATCTCGGACCGGTTGACGCCTCGCTTCTCAGCCTTGTTGCCCCGGAATCGATTTATCTCGGCGACCGGATCCTGGTGAAAGCGGAAGCGAAACTGGATGGCCTGCGCGGCAAGAGCGTGCGGGCATTTTTGAAATACGGCGGCGAGATCGTCGAGGAACAGATCATCGAAGTGCCGGACGTGAATTACCGGACCGAGCTCAAGTTTGTCCATTTTCCGGATGAAAAAGGCATCTTCGATTACCAGATCGAGCTCGAACCGGACGCGTCGGAACTTTTTTCCAACAACAACGCCTGGGATTTCAAAGTCGCCGTCACCGACGACCGGACAAACGTCCTGCTGGTCGACAATTTTCCCCGCTGGGAATTCCGCTACCTCCGGAACCTGTTCTACGGGCGCGACAAATCGGTCCATCTCCAGTACGTCCTGCTGACTCCGGACGAAATCGATCGCATGCCCGACCCGCCGAATGTCCCGGCAAGCGCGAGCCGGAAATTCGGCGAGGCGGAAGCGACCAGCCTTCCGCGTGACTCCGACGAATGGGCGCAGTTCGACGTAATCATCCTTGGCGACATCCCGCCGAATGCGCTGAAGAGCTGGGAGTGGGATGACATTCGCGAATCCGTCACCAAGCGCGGCGCGCTGCTCGTCTGCATTGCCGGCCCACGCTACATGCCGCAGGCCATTTCCAACCCGACCTTCCAGGAATTGCTGCCAATCACCTATGAACCCGGAAACTACGAGCAATTCGAATCGCCCGAGCCGGGATACCGAATTGAGCTGACTGCCGCGGGCCGTAGTCATCCCGTAACCGCCCAGTCGACCAGCCGTGCGCTGAACGCGGAAATCTGGACGCGTTTCCCGACCTTGCGCTGGCGTTCTGCGGTTTCCACCGGCGTGAAAGAAGGAGCCGAAGTTCTGGCATACGCCCGACCACTCGGCGAGTCCGGTCCGACCGGCGGTTCATTGAATCTCGATGGCTCGCCTGATTCCGTTGAGGCAGCGATTCAGCAGCTGGCCAACCAGAAAAATTACGAGAAAGAGCACGCCCTGATCACAATCCAGCGGGCCGGGCTCGGGAAAGTCGCGATGCTGAATTTTGACCGCACCTGGCGTTTTCGGTACGGTGTCGGCGACACCTATCATCACCGGTTTTGGGGACAGCTGACCCGCTGGGGTGCCGGATCGAATTTGCGAAGCGGTAATGACCGTGTCCGTCTCGGCACGGATCGACTCAGCTACACACCGAATGACGAAATCAGCATCACCGCGAAAGTTCTCGACGCCGAACGACGGCCTGTGACCGATGCCAGCGTGTTTGCCTCGATTTACGATGGCGAGAGAAGGCTGATGCGCCAGAAATTGAGCTATCGCAGTGATTCCAGCGGCATTTACGAAACGACTGTCGCCGGTCTGCCGAAAGCCGGCGAATACACCGTCCGGCTCGAAGGGAACGACGTGGAAGACGCGCTTGAAGAGGGCGAGCAGGGCGTTGAGACCGAGCTGCTCGTCGTCACCACCCGGAACCCGATCGAGCTGGCCGAACTGACTGCCGATCGGGATTTTCTGAACCGTGCCGCGCAGATGACCGGCGGGATGGTGGCCGAAGCCCAACACGTCACGAAACTGGCCGGGGCATTCGGAGCGCCGAAAGAAGTTTTGAAAGAACGACAGAGTGTAACGCTTTGGGATAAATGGTATTTGCTGGTCCTGTTCCTCGGTCTTTTGACCACGGAATGGGTGACACGCCGCCGGACCGGATTAGCCTGAATGGGCCTGAAAATTCGTCGCCGGAAAAACCGGAATTCAAGTAAGATAGAAATGCACGGGAACGAACCAACAGGGTCTGTTCGATGAACCAACCCTGTTCATTCGTAAATCAACCACCCACCGAAAAATCATGAGCACGTTTGAGGCCACTCTTCATCAGCTGCCGGAACCGATCCTCGACAAGCTGAAATCTCTCATCGCCCGCGTCCGGCGACTGATGTTCATCAAGGGCTTCTTTGCCACCCTCGCAGTCGCGATCGGCTGCCTGCTGGCGATTATGGCCATCGATGCCACGGTGACGATTTTTTCCACGGCCGCCCGCTGGGCCCTTTCCCTGACCGGTCTCGCGATCACGCTGGTGGCCGGCTGGTGGTTTCTCGTCCGTCCGCTTTCGAAAAAACTGACTCTGACCCATATCGCCCGCATCCTGGAAATCCGGCACCCGGAATTGCAGGAACGGATTTCCACAGCGGTGGAATTGATGTCCAGCGACGATCCGGAATCGATCAAGGGTTCGGAGGAATTGATTAGCGCGGTGGTTGATTCGGCCGTTCACGATGTCGAAGACGTCGATCCCAAGCGCGAATTCAAGCCGGCCAAGGCAACCCGTTTCATGACGGTTGCCGGTGCGGGACTCCTGATCATCGCGATTTTGCTGATGGTTTGGCCAAAGCAGGGCTTCACCCTCCTGGCGCGCGCGCTGGCTCCGTTTTTGGATATTGGAAACGCCTATGCCGACACGCTGGTGGTTGAGCCGGGCGATGTCCGCGTCGCGGTCGGCCAGCCTGTGACAGTCCAAATGACCGTCGAGCACAAGCGCCTGAACCGCGCCGAACTGCGGCGGAAATTGCCGGACGGCACCGAATCAGTTGAGAGGATGACCCTGATGGGAGAAACCGATGACGGCAAAAAGCGCTTTTCGATTACGTTTCCTTCGGTGGCTGACAGCTTCGAATACCGTGTTCGGGCCGGAGCGGCGGTCAGTGAATTTTACGACGTGGCAGCTGTGCCTCCGCCGGTAGTGGAGGGACTCACCGTAAAATACGATTTTCCCGAATACACCCAGCTCGATCCGGTCGAAATGGAGAGCCTGACTGGCGAAATCCGGGCGCTGGCGAATACGAACGTCACCGTGACCGCAAAGCTGAACAAGCCGGTCGAAGAAGCGAAGCTGCTCCTCGAAGACACGCACGAAATCAGCACGGCCGTCCTGTCCGGCGAAACTGCCACCTGGACGTTCGCTTTGAAGCCGCGGATGAACGGCACCTGGAAACTTGATCTGACAGATGCGGACGGCTTTAAAAATCTGCCGGACAACTACTCGATGCAGGCCCTGCCGGACAAGGCTCCGCGCGTCGTGATCGAGCAGCCGGAAGCCCGCGAATTGAAGCTGAAGCCCAGCGAAATGCTGCCGATCAAGTACGGCATCATCGAAGATTTCGGTTTCAGCCAGGTCGATCTTTTGGTTTATCCCAACAACGAAGCCAAGCCCATCACGCTGGTTCAGCCGACACCCGAATCGGACGATCAACCCGGAATGTATCAGGGGATGGCCCCGTTAAACCTGGCGACGTTGCCGCTGGAAAAACATCACCGTCGCCTGGTGGTGCAGCTTCGCGCGCGGGACAACCGCCCCGAAAATTACGATGGCCCGGGCGAAGGGCTCAGCGAGAAAATCACGATCATCCTCGATAAAAATGCCGAGTCATTGGCGGAGCAGATCATCGATTCGCAGCGCGAAGAATTGGAAGAAGCAATCAAGAAGGCTAAGGAGGATTTGCAGCGGGCCAAAAATGAAGTGGCCAATGCCGAGCGGGAACTGAAGCGCGACGAAGAGATCAACGAGAACGCAGAGCGTCAGCTTGATGAGTTCCGCGAGCAAACCCAGGAAGCGCAGGAAACCCTGCAGGAAGTGGCCGAGAAACTGAAGGAATCCGTTTTCAATCAGCAGGCCGAAGCCGCCGAAGAAGTCGCGGAAGAGGAAATCGCCGAGGCTCGCGAGGCTGCGGATATGATTCCGATGACGGACGAAAAAGAGGAACAAATCGCCGAAGCGCAGGAAGCTCGCCAGCAGGTGGATCAGGCCATTGATGACTTGGAGGAAATCGAAAAATCGATCCGGGACGCCAGCGAAGAACTCGAAATGGTTGCGGAGTTGAATGACATCGCCAACGAGCAACGCGAACTGGCTCAGAACGCCCGGGATCAGGCCGAGCAGCAGCAACAGCAGGAAATGGAACTGGCGCAGAATGAAAACACGCCGCCGCGTGCCGAAGAACAGTTTGAGCAACAACAGCAACAGGCCCTGGAGGAATTCCAGCAGCAACAGGAGAGTGTCGAGGAAGAGCTCGGTGACTTGCTGCAGGAAAACGCAGCCGCATTGGAACAGGCCCTCGAGATGCAGCGGCAGGAAGCCGAGGAATTGGCTCAGGAAGCCGCGGAGCTCGCCGAAGATCAGCAGGAACTTGCCGAAATGACGCAGCAGGCCGCCCAGGCTCGCAATGAAGAACAGCAGCAGGAATTCCAGGAGCAACTGATGGATTCTGTCAGACAGCAGCAGGAACAGATCGCGCAGGAAACGCAGGAATTGCAGAATCAGCTCAATGAAGAACAGCAGGGCGCGGGCGAGCCACTGGAAAATTCCACCGAGCAGACCCAGGAAGCCGCCGAAAACCTGGCGCAGGAAAATCCGAACCAGGAACAGATGTCCGAAGCCGCTGAATCGGCCCAGGAAGCTGCTGAGGCTTTGAACGAGGCGCAGGAGCAATCACAGGAAATGGCGCAGGGCGAACAGCCGGGCGAGCCGAATTCGGAAAATCAACAATCTGAATCCGGCGAACCGACCCCGCCGGAAATGACACAGGGTGAGCAGCCCGGAGAACCAGCTTCAGAAAATCCGCAGCAGCCGGAAGCAGGCGAGCCGGTAGGCTCCGAGCCGGAGTCCGGCGAACCGAAACCGGCCGAAATGGCGCAGGCGGAAAAAGGCGATTCCAAGCCCGGGGAAAAAGGGGAACCGGCGCAATCGGAGCCCAAGCCCGGCGAACCGGCCTCTTCCGAGCCGTCCGGCAGTGAACCTGGTGAGCCGTCTGAATCCCAGCCTTCCGAGGCTCAAATGGCCGAGAACGGACAACCTCAAAATGGCGAACCGCAAGCCGGCGAGCCGTCCTCCGATCCGGGCGAGCCTTCGCCTTTCACAGCTCAGGAAACCCAGGAACAACTCACTGATTTGGCCGAACAGCAGGAAGCACTCGCCGAAGTTCTCGATGCTCTCGCCGAAGGAAATCTCCAGGAAGCCATGGAGGCGATGGAAGCTCAAATGGCCGCTGAAGCCGGTCAACTCGAAGCCGCCGCTGAAGCGCTCGAACAGAATTTGCAAAACCTTGAGCAGGCTGCCGCACGATCGAATGCGAATCGCGCGGAGAATGCTCTCCACCAGGCCCAGGCCCAGGCACAAGCTGCGCAACAGCAGCTCGCCCAGGCACAGCAAGCCCAGGAACAGGCCGAAGCGCAGGCAGCCGCTCAGGCCGAAGCACAAGCCCAGGCGCAGGCCGGTGAACCCCAGGCGGGAGAACCGCAAGCCGGCGAGCCGCAGGAAGGTCAGCCTGCCGAAGGCGGTCAACCTCAGCAGGGGCAGCCGTCATCCCAGCCCGCTTCCCCACAGGCCCAACGCCAGATGGCACAAAGCCAGGCCGCACAGCAGCGCGCCGCGCAATCGATGCAGCAGGCCGCCCAGGCACTCCAGCAAACCGCGCAGGCCATCGAGCAGCGCATGGAAAATCTCCAGCAGGGGGAAGGCGAAAGCGAACTGGTGAACAGCGAAGACCTCGCCCAGAGTTTCGAAGAAGTGGCCGAATCCGGGCAGTCGCAAAACATGCAACAGGCCGCTCAGCAAAGCCAGCAGGCCGCGGAATCCCTCCAACAGCTGACCCAGCAGGCCATGGAACAGCTTGGATCACTCGGTCAACAACAGCAGGACGGCCAGCCATCCCAGCAGGAACAGGACGGCCCCCAGACCCTCGCGCAATTCATGGAAGGTCAGCCCCAAACGGGCGAAGGCGGGAAACACGGCGATATCGCCGGCGAAGGCGTCCCGCCCGAGCTGCAGGCCATGGGTATAACGATCGATGACTGGTCGAAAATTAAGAGCACCCTGACGGGTGGATCCGCCACTGCGATTGAATCCAATCTGCCCGGCGAATATCGCGAACTGGTGGGCCGCTACTTCCAGGTCCTCGCCAAGGAAGCAGGGAAGAAGAAGTGAGGAGTAAGTGGAAAATTGAGAATAGAATTCAGTAGGATGAAAAAGAGAAATTCCGATCCAACAGGGTACGTTCGCCAAACCAACCCTGTTGGTTCGTTTTTCGCCCTCGCGCTATTCCTTTTTTCCGGAATCACAAATGCCCAATCGCTCTCGAACGCCGTTTTTCAAAAACACCGCGAACCGGTCGAGAACGCGGTAGAAAAGGCGCTGAAATACCTCGCCGAAAACCAATCGTCCGACGGCACCTACAACGATTCCTATGGCCGGTCCGTCGGCGTCGTCTCGCTCGTTGGCATGGCATACCTTTCAGCCGGGTACACTCCCGGATATGGCGAGTATTCCGAGAATCTCGACCGCTGCATTGAATATGTTCTCGACGGTCAGCGCAGCAACGGCCTGCTCGACCGGAGTGATTCCGGCCACGGCCTGATGTACGCGCACAACATCGCGACTCTCTTCCTCTCCGAGGTTTCGGGGATGGTGGATGAAGAAACCCAGCAAAAACTCGATCGCGTTTTGAGTAAAGCCACCAAGCTCCTACTTTCCGCCCAGGCCGTGCCGAAAAACGCGAGTCACCGGGGAGGATGGCGCTACAAGCCGGACTCCCGCGACTCCGATCTCTCATGCAGCGGTTGGGCGCTCATGGCGCTACGCTCCGCGAAGCTGAACGGAGCTCAGGTTCCGGACGAAGCGATCAAAATGGCAGTCGAATACGTGTTTCGAAATCACGACAAGAACAGTGGCCGTTTCGGCTACACTGATCCGTGGGGGCATTCGGAAACGCTGACCGGTTGCGGGTTGCTTTGCCTCGAATTGTGCGGTTACCACGGCACGCCTTCGACATACAAAGCCGGCGATTTTGTTCTCGCAAACCGGCAGCGGATCGTGAACAACGCGCACGAATACTACGCGAATTATTACAACGCCCAGGCAATGTTTCAGCTCGGCGGTAAATACTGGGAGCAATACGCGGACTGGATGTACACCGAATATTTGCCCAAGCAAAACGCCAATGGAAGCTGGTCGAACGGTCGGAACGGCGGTACTTACGGCACGGCCATGATGGTTCTTTCTTTCACCGTTCCTTATCGCCAGCTTCCAATTTATCAGCGCGACGAAACGGTCGACGAAGAGTGAAACAATTTCTCGAGCGCCTCAGCCTGCCTCCGGTGCAGTTGCAGGTGGAACCCGAACAGGCAATGCCATTGATGCCCGTCCAGCGGTCCAAAAATCGTGTGCTCAATTTGTTCCGTGCCGCGCAACTTTGAAAGTTGGCCAATGGATTTGAGGTGATCTTTAACCGACGTCTCGAATTCAGCCACCGCCTCCGGCCCGACCTCATCTTGTGGCATCACATCATGCTTGATGTCGAATTCCGCATCAGGCGGCGGCCCGTCACCCGCGAGAAATTCAACGACGCACGTCACGTTGCGGTTCACGATGATGTTGTGTTCGAGGATCTGGTAGAAATTCCAGGCCCGCATGTCTTCGTCCACGCCGACCATCTGTTTCACCGTTTCGGACTGACCGCACAACCCCGGTCCGAGCCGTTCGCCGACCGCCAGGGTTTTTTCAGCCTCTGACCGGATCAGCTTGTCCGCTGATTTTCGCGACATCGTCGCAAAGCGTGTCCGGATGATTTTCTGCAGGAGCGACATTTCAAATTCGTCGCTGGATGACCCGCAAACCTTTCAGATCAACTGCCGTTGCTTCACGTTCAGGTATTGCGTCACGGCTTCCGCGCACAATTCCTCGTGATCCGGCAGCCCGAGTTCCACGCCGAGATGGCTCAGTTTTTTTCCCGTTTCCCGGAGGTCCGACCACTGAAAATGGCCGCCCAGATTTTCGTAAATGTCCGTGACTCGATCCGGTGACGTTTGGCTGGAAAAAAGCGGGTGCGCTTTCTCGGGGCGAACCATATTCACCAGGATCAAATGCTGCCGGCTCACCAGCGGAATGGCTTCGTAAAAATGTTCGGCCGTCAGCGGATCACTCAGATCGACCAACATGACCAGAAGCGCCCTCCGGGTCAGCCGCTTCCGGAGAGTCACCATCAGTTGCTCAAAATCCGGCGCGACCGGTTTCGGCTCCAGCGTGTAAAGCGCGTCCCGCACAATGTTGTAATGATCCCGGCCATTCCGGCTGCGGATGAAGCGGTCCACCTGATCCGCGAAACTGATGAACCCGAACAGGTCCCCCTGCTTTTCCGCCACTGAAGCCAGCACAAGCGAACAGTGCAAAAATCGCTCCAGTTGCGTGGTGACAGCAAACTCACCGCCCGCACTGTGCTCGCTGAGCAGGTATTCACCCAGCTCCGCTTCTTCCAGCGGCACGCGAATTTCCCGGGCACTCAGCCGCGAGTGGTCGACGATCACGTAAACCTCCTGGGTCCGCTCGATCTGGTAGGTGCGCGTCACCGGCATCCCGCGTCGCGCCGTCGCTTTCCAGTCGATATCGATGTAGTCATCGCCCGGTTGGTAATCCCGCAGCTGCTCGAAATCCCGGCCTTTTCCCACCTGCCGAACTGCGTGCGAGCCCTCATTTCCGCGCCGGAGAAAAACCGAGGACAGCCGTTTTCGCTCCACACTTAAATTCGGGTAAACCCGCATCTCGATTCGCAAATCGTAGTTCCGGCGGATCAGCCAGAGCCCGAGCGCCGACGGCGTTTCAACATGGCCGGTCGGGAATTCAAACTGGCCGCGTGCCAGCGGCAGCAGTTCGTAGGTGGTCGTCTTTTGCTTGTCTCGCGCGATTTTTTGAATCCGGTGGATCACCTTTCCCGTCACGCGGAATTCCGGGATCAACGCCAGCCCGAATCGCACCCACGGCAAATCCGCCCCGCGGTTCACAAATTTCACCGGTACTTCGACGACTTTTCCTTTCGTGCAGCGAACCAGGTCCGGCGTTTCCAAAACCAGCTTCTCCAGTTTGCGAATCGAAAGCTGCAAATCGACCGCCGAAGCTCCGACCACCGCCACGATCAATCCCAGGCCCAGCAATTTCAGCGCGCCGCCGAAAACAATCATCGTCACCGCCGGAACCACTACCAGCGCAGCGATCCACAGCAGAAAATTGTTCGGCACAAATCTCGTCATAAGTTTCCCCTGACCCCTATCTCGGAACCGCCACCCGCTCGAGCAGTTTCGTGATCGCTTCACTGACCGTCACGCCCTCGATTTCATATTCCGGGCGCAGGACAATCCGGTGGGCCAAAACCGGGTAAGCCATCGCCCGCACATCGTCCGGCGTCACAAAATCCCGGCCTTCCAGTGCGGCGAAAGCCCGGCTCGAAAGCAGCAACGCCTGCGTCGCACGTGGTCCGGCTCCGACCTGGATGCTGTCCATTCCCCGAGTCTGGCGGATCAATTCCACCACGTAATTCACCAATTCCTCTTTCATCGTGATTTCCAGCAGCGCCTCTTTTGCTTGGCCAATCGCCACCGCCGTCAGCACCGGTTCCACGGCTCCGCCTTCCAGTCGCGACTCCGGCGAATCAGCCGTCAGCGATTGCAGGGCCAGCTGCAGTTCCTCCTCCAACTCCGGGTAATCGACTTCCACTTTCAGCAAAAATCGGTCCTTCTGTGCCTCCGGCAGAGGATAGGTTCCTTCGTATTCGATCGGGTTTTGCGTGGCAAACACCGTGAAATTCGGGTCCAGCTCGTGATTCACCCCGTCGATCGTCACCTGCCGCTCCTGCATCGCCTGCAACAGCGCCGACTGCGTTTTGGCGGGCGCCCGGTTGATTTCATCAGCCAGCAAGAACGACGTGAAAATCGGGCCTTTCACGAGATTGAACGAGCTGTCGCCCATGTTGAACACGTTCGTCCCCGTGATATCCGACGGCATCAGATCCGGTGTGAATTGAATTCGCGCGTAGTCCGTGCCCAGCACCTGCGCGAGCGTCCTGACTAAAAGCGTTTTCGCCACCCCCGGCACACCTTCCAGCAGGATGTGGTTGCCCGTAAAAATGGCAATCAGGCACAAATCAATCACGTCCCGTTGGCCGATGATCACCTTTCCAACTTCCTCCCGTGCGCGGGCCAGAATGTCTTTCACCGTGTTTACGTTTTCGTTCGAAGGCGGGGTCAATTCCATGGGCAAATATGAGTGCCCCGAAGTGTAGGGGGCGGCGGAAAGATGACAAGCCGGTTTCCCGCGAAAACGAATCAGAGTTGAAATTTCGCAGGCGCGAAATCATAGCCCTACGTAAGAAACGGTCGAACTGCGTCCGACTCACTTTTTATGACTCAGGAGGGTTGATTCATCAATCAGAGCCTGTTCATTCGTTCGATGCCGGAATACGACTCCATTATCATCGGCTCCGGGCCGAACGGACTCGCCGCTGCCGTCGCGCTGGCGCGGGAAGACCAGCGCGTGCTCTTGATCGAACAACACGATGAGATCGGTGGCGGGACGCGCACAGCCGATTTGACCCTGCCCGGATTCCGACACGACGTCTGTTCCGCAATTCATCCGATGGGCGTCATGTCCCCGTTTTTTCAAAGCCTGCCGCTCGCTGATTTCGGTCTCGAATTCATCCATCCCGATATCCCTCTCGCCCATCCTTTCGACGACGGATCCGCCGTCGCGATGCATCAGTCCGTCGCCGAAACAGCCGCGCAATTCTCTCCCGGCGATGCCAAAAATTATCACCGGCTGTTCGATTCCATCACCCGCGACGCCGAAAAAATCTTCACCGATGCCCTCGCGCCGCCCCGAATTCCCCGGCATCCTTTCGCGATTCAAAATTTCGGCCTGCGCGCGATTCCGTCCGCTCTCGCAGCCTGCCGCGCCTGGTTTTCCGACGAAAAAGCCCGCGCCCTCATTGCCGGAAATGGGGCGCATTCCGTCCTGCCGCTGGACCGCCCGCTTTCAACAAACGCCATTGGCATCATGCTCATGCTCGCCTGCCACTCCGCCGGCTGGCCCCTTGCCCGTGGCGGGTCGCAGTCCATCGCCAATTCGCTCGGCGCGTATCTCGAATCGCTCGGCGGAAAAATCGAGACCGGCCGAATAGTACAATCGCTCGATGATTTGCCGACGGCGAACGCGTACATCTTCGACACCGCACCTTCTGCTCTCGTTCGAATTGCCGGCGACCAGCTTCCTGACGGATACACCAAACGGCTGCGAAAATTTCGCCACGGCCCCGGCATTTTCAAAATCGACTACGCCCTCAGCGAACCCGTACCGTGGAAATCGGAGGCCTGCCGCCGCGCCGGAACCGTCCACCTCGGCGCGACGCTCGATGAAATCACTGCATCCGAACGCGATTGCTGGGAGGGATTTCACAGCGAAAAACCGTTCGTCCTCAGCGCCCAGCAAAGCCTTTTCGACGACACCCGCGCCCCCGCTGGCAAGCATACCTATTGGGCCTATTGCCACGTTCCACACGGGTCGACCGTCGACATGACCGACGCTATCGAAAACCAGATCGAGCGATTCGCGCCCGGTTTTCGCGACTGCGTTTTGGCCCGGCTCAAGATGAACTGCGCTGATTTCGAATCCTACAACCCGAACCTGATCGGCGGCGACATCGTCGGCGGTGTGGCCGACTGGCGGCAGTTGATCACCCGCCCTGTCGCCCGCCTCAAACCGCACACCACTCCGAACTCGAAAATATTTATCTGCTCGGCCTCTACTCCACCCGGCGGAGGTGTTCACGGGATGGGCGGGTATTGGGCGGCGCAGGAGGTGCTTTCCGGATAGAATTCGAAACAACAGGGTACGTTCTCCGAACTGACCCTGTTCATTCAAAATGCCCGACCCACCCGTCATTGACATCCTGCTGCCGCTCGAGAAATCGAAAGACGAGGCGGCTCAGCGGAAGGCAGTGGCGCGGAAACTGAAGGTCCCGCCCTCCCGAATCGGCGAGCTGCGGCTGCGGAAACACTCGATCGATGCGCGGAAAAAGCAGATCAAGGTTCAGCTTCGATTCGAGGTCGGCCTGGTGGATGAACCGCTTCCGCCTGATCCGGAAATTCGTGCGAAATACCCGCTCGTGCCGGAAAATGCGAAGCGCGTCATCATCGTCGGGAGTGGGCCGGCGGGATTGTTTGCCGCGCTGCGTGCCATCGAACGCGGCTGGAAACCGGTCGTGATGGAGCGGGGAAAAGATGCCTCGGCGCGCCGGTTTGATCTGCGGCCGATTTTAAAGAAAGGCCAGGTGATCGAGGACTCGAACTACTGCTTCGGCGAAGGTGGCGCGGGCACCTTTTCCGATGGGAAACTCTACACGCGAGCCACGAAACGCGGGCCTGTCATGACCGTTTACGAAACGCTGGTGGCCCACGGCGCGCCGGAACGAATCCTGATCGACGCGCATCCGCACATCGGCTCGAATTTGCTGCCGAACGTGGTGAAAGCGATGCGGGAGAGCATTCGCGCGGCGGGAGGCGAGGTCCATTTTGAGACGAAAGTGACTGGATTCGAAATCGACGGCGGCCGGATTTGCGGGGTCGAAACGGCGGGCGGCGAATCGTTCGAGGGCGATGCCGTAATTCTCGCGACAGGTCATTCGGCCCGTGATATCTACCGGCTCCTTACCGAAAAATCGATCCGGCTGGAGCCAAAGCCATTTGCGGTCGGCGTGCGAATCGAGCACCCGCAGCTGCTGATTGATCGAATTCAATATCACCTCGACGCGGAAACGCCACGCCCCGATCTACTGCCCGCCGCCAGCTACCGGCTCGCCACGAAAATACGCGACAGCGGCGTCCATTCCTTTTGCATGTGCCCGGGCGGTTTCATCGTCCCGGCCGCCACGGAAAATGACGAGGTGGTTGTGAATGGCATGAGTCTTTCCAAGCGCGATTCGCCCTTTGCCAACAGCGGCCTTGTTGTGACGGTCGAGCCGGAAGACGTGCCCGACGGGGACGGCGTCGCCTTTCAAAAACAGCTCGAGCAGGCCGCGAAACAGTTCGGCGGCGGCGGCCAAACCGCGCCCGCCCAGCGCGCGACCGATTTTTTGAAGGGCCGCGAGACGAGAGCCGCTGATTTGCCGGAGACAAGTTATCACCCCGGCCTGAATCCCGCCCGGCTCGATGAAATTCTGCCGCCCTGGATCGTCGAACGCATGCGATCGGGATTGCACCGCTTCGGCAAAACAATGCCGGGATACATCGGCGGGGAAGTGAACCTGGTCGGCTTCGAAACGCGGACCAGCTCGCCGGTCCGGATTCCGCGCAATGAAAAGACCCTGCAGCATCCCGATATCGCCGGCCTGTTTCCCTGCGGCGAAGGCGCCGGTTTCGCCGGCGGAATTGTCAGCGCCGCGCTCGACGGGATGCGGTGCGCGGACGCGCTTTGACTTTCCCGATCCAACAGAGTTGAATCGATGAACCAATCCTGTTGCATCGTCTTCCATGCTGAACCTTCACGCCGCCGACCTCGCCACGCTGGGGTTGTATTTGCTGGGCGTGACGGTGCTGGGCATCATGGCGGCGAGGCGGGTGAAGCAATTGTCCGATTTCGTAATGCCGCGAAAATTCGGGAAATGGTTCATGCTGATGCACGGGTTCGGCACGTCGACCCATTCCGACCAGGCGGTTTCCGTGGCATCAAAAACGTTCACCAACGGGCTTTCCGGAATTTGGTACCAGTGGATGTGGCTGTTTGCGACTCCGTTTTTCTGGCTGATCGCCCCGATGATGCGGCGGTTTCGGGCGCTGACGACGGCAGATGTTTTCGAGGCGCGGTTTGATCAATCGGTCGCGGTCCTGTATTCGATCCTAGGGCTGGCGAAGTTCATGGTCGGCATCGCGCTGATGTTGAAAGGAAGCGCGGTGATCATCGAGGCCTCGACCGATGGCGCGGTGAGTGCGACGGTCATTATTCCGGTCATCACCGTGATGTTCGTCGCGTACGGCATGGCCGGTGGTCTGCGGGCAGCGATCGTGACGGATTTCGTGCAGGGGATTTTGACGCTGTTGTTTTCCTTTTTGCTGCTGCCGATGGTGCTGAATGCGGTTGGCGGGATCGACGGGATGAAAGAAACGATCGGGGCGATTCATCCCGAAAAGAACATGTTTTCGCTGATCGCGCCGGAAGGCATCACGGTGTTTTTCATTGTGATGATTTCGATCAACAGTCTGCTCGGCGTGGTCGTTCAGCCGCACAACATGGGCACTTGCGGAGCCGGAAAAACCGAGATCGAGGGTGCGGTCGGCTTCATGGGCGGGACGCTGCTCAAGCGCGTTTGCACAGTAGCCTGGTGCTTGACCGGGCTGGGGGCGATCGCGTTTTATGGCACGGAAAATCTACCGGAGCCGGACCTCGTATACGGGGCGATGGCCCGCGAATTTCTTCCGCAGATTTTACCCGGTCTGCTCGGGCTTTTTATCGCAGCCCTTCTCGCGACGGTGATGGGGAGTTGCGATTCGTTTATGATCGCGTCGTCCGGGCTCGTTTCGCAAAATATCTACCGGCCTCTGGTTCCCGGGAAACCGGACCGACACTACCTGAAAGTGGCCCGCTTTTCTTCTTTGATCGTCGTGGTCGGAGGCGTAGTGATCGCGTTTTCATCCGATAGCGTGGTGAGCCTGCTGGAGAAACTCTGGGTGGTGAACACGATCATGGCGATGGCCTTCTGGCTCGGAATTTTCTGGCGGCGAACAACAGTTGCCGGGGCGTGGGCGGCGACATTGGCGACTCTCGGGATGTGGGGATTTAGCTCGACAAAATGGGGTGTCGCCTTTTTCCAAAAAATCTCCGGCCCGTTTGAATTCGTGGTTGAAAAAAAGGGCGAACTGGTGGTGTCGCTGCCTTGGCAGATGCTGTTTTACATCATCGCCGGCTTCCTGGCCGGGATTGTGGTCAGCCTGTTCACAAAACGCGTCTCAGCCGAAAAACTCGATAACTTTTACGGCCTGCTGCGCACTCCGGTGCAGCCGGATGAGGAAATTCCTGCCCCCTGCCGCCTGCCTGAAGATGTGGAACCGGGACCGCGCCGCGTTTTCTTTCCGAATACGGAGTTGGAAATTCCAAAGCCGGGTAAACGGGCGATCCTGGGTTTCCTGGTCGGCTGGGCGGTGGTCGGGGCGATTATTGCGGGGGTGGCGGTTTGGATCGCTGAGTGATCGAGATCGAATGAACCGGGTTGGTTCGGCGAACAGACCCTGTTCGTTCGCTTTTTGGGATCCCCCGTCATCGCGAACGGGTTTTTGTTGCTTTCAAAACGGCGTCTCTCCAAAATTCGCGCCATGAGTTACAATGTCGGAGTTATCGGATACGGGTGGGCGGCGGAAGCCCACATCGACGCCATCAACGGGACGGATCAGGGCAACGTCACCGCGGTGTATTCCTCGCGGGAACTGGATTCGGCCGAGCTTTCTGCAAAACACGGCGGGGAGATTCAAACATTCCAAAGCGTCGCCGACATGCTGGCGAGCGATCGCGTCGATGTCGTATCGATTACGAGTTATCCGAGTCAGCACCGCGAACAGGCTGTCGCAGCGGCGGAAGCAGGCAAGCACATTATTCTCGAAAAACCCATGGCCCTGACCTGGGAGGATTGCAGTGCGATTTATGAAGCGGTGAAGGAAAACGGGGTGAAAGCCACGGTCTGTTTTGAAATCCGGCATATCAGCCAGTTTTTGACGACGACCTCGCTGATCGATGAGGGTCTGATCGGCGAAATTCATTACGGCGAGATCGATTATTATCACGGGATCGGGCCGTGGTATGGCCAGTATCGCTGGAACACGACGAAGGAAAACGGCGGCTCCAGCTTGCTTTCGGCGGGGTGTCACGCGCTGGATGCGCTGTTGCTTTGCATGGGCAACGAAGTGGAAGAAGTCACCAGTTATGCGACGACTTCCAAGCACGAGATTTTCCAAAAGTACGAATACTCCACGACGACGGCGTCGATTTTGAAATTCAAAAACGGCTCGGTTGGCAAGGTCGCCTCGGTGATTGACTGCCTGCAGCCGTATTATTTCCACACCCACCTGGTCGGCAGCGAGGGCTCGATTCTCGATAACAAGATTTACAGCACAAAGCTGCATCTCCGGGACAAGATCTGGACAGAACTGCCCGTCGCGCTGGCTGATTCCGGCGATGTGCACGACCACCCTTACCAGGATCAATTCCAGTGCTTTTTTGATGCGTTGGACAAGGGGGAGGACACGAAGCGAACCAGCATTCACGATGCGATCGAGTCGTTCCGGGTGCTGTTTGCCTGCGATAAATCGGCGGAAATCGGCCGGCCGGTGAAGTTGGACGAGATCGTGTAAGATTCGGTAGCGAATTAGAACCCTGGTGCAAATTTTTGAGATTTACGGCCAATCGGTCTTGAAATTGGCCTAACTGATTGTAAATCAGCGTTTTATTATAGAATTGAGAGCTTGCAAAATCACGGAAATTCCCGTTCGTTTTTAAAATTCTAAGATTTGAGCCGCAAAAGCTTGAATCTTTTTCAAATTTGCGCTAAAAAGACGCCCCCTCGGAATGAAGATGCGCTTCCCCTCCACCTCCATTTTTCGGCTTTTTGCCCTCTTCTTGCCTGCGTTTGTGCTTTTTGCCGGACCATCCAGTGCTGCAGATCGTGTGCTGTACCTCGGAGATTCGCTCAGCATGGGTGCTTTCGGCAAGACGATTGACCAGAATATGCGGGAGGCTGGCCTGGAGGTTTATACCGTTGTTGCAGGTGGTGCGAGTCCTTACTACTGGCTGAAAGCGTATCAACCGCTGCCTTGCACGATTGGATTCTGGGAAAAAACGCCGAGTTCCGACCGCCGTCTCGGGTATGTCCGCGCGGTGCCGAAACTGGAGGATTTAATTGCGGAACACGAGCCAAACGTGGTGATTGTTCAAACCGGAATCAATTTGTATGCAACTCTGCGGTCTCGCCGTCGACCCAAGTCCGACAATATCAACGAAGTGCGCTCGCTGATTGATCAAATGTGCAAATCGATCGCGGAGTCGGGTGCGAAAGGATACTGGGTATTGCCTCCTCATTCCCACGAAAAGCGCTATTCCGCTTCTCTACAGAATGAATTGGCGACGATCATGCGGGAGACGGTGAAGGAGTACAACGGAGCGGTTTTCGAAAGCCAGAAATGCACGAAATTCACAGATCCCTATCCGGCGACAGACGGAATTCACTACGGTCCGATTGAAGCACGGCAGTGGGCCTCCCGGGTTGTGTCGGATTTCAACGTTTATATGAAAATCAATTCGTCCTACGCCTCGAAAGTTCCTCTCCGGGCGACGCCGATCAAGGTTTCCCCACAGTCCACGGCAGCGTTTCTGGCTGTCGAAAAATCGAAGATCAACGAGCAGGTTGAGCCGGTCGTAAACGCAAAACTCGATCCCAATCAACCGGTTGAACTGAAATTGCGTCTCGTGGCAAAGTCGACAATTCAGAACCTGAACGAAGCGCCCTATCGGCACGCTTTGGGGGTTTTTGAGTATGAAGTGGTGAAAGATTTGCGCGGGAACTATCCGCTGAAGAAAATTAGGGTTGCCCACGGAGTGGTTTTCAACCGCCGTTTCACCAGCGCGGCCCGACGGAAAATCGGCGATGAAATCGCCCTGGAACTCGTCCCGCTTTCCAAATATCCAAACTTGAACACCTGGCACACGGTCGATTCCCTCCGTGCCAATTTTGATCTTCCGCTTTACACCCCGCGTCTCAATTGACGGAAGAAAAAGCCTCTCCTAAATCTCTGCCGGAGAACGTTGAAACACGCCGGCAGGGGTTCATCATCCAAAACCTCTCCACCAGCGCACGGCTTGACCGGGCGCTGGTGGATGTTTGTACGGCCGGTGGCTTGGATTTTTCACGGGCGAAAATCCAGGACCTGATCAAGAGTGGTCATGTTTCGGTAAATGGAGAAACGGTAACCAAACCGCGCCAGCCGGTAGAAAACGGCGATGAAGTCTGGATCGAATTTCAGGATGAATTCCCCGGAGAAATTCTTCCCGATTCATCGATCGAATTGCCGGTCCTGTTCGAAGATGATGATTTGATCGTGATCGACAAACCACACGGGATCGTCGTTCACCCCGGCTCCGGAAATCCCGATGGGACAGTTGTCAACGCCCTGTTGCACCACTGCGATGGGAAACTCAGCCGGGCCGCCGACCCTGATCGACCGGGCATCGTGCACCGGCTCGACAAGGACACCTCCGGTTGCCTCGTCGTAGCAAAATCCGACCCGGCCTATCACGGACTCGTCGAGCAATTTTCCGGGCGGGAAACGCGCAAAACGTATCTCGCCGTGGTAGCGGGGCGCCCCGGCTCCGAAGAAGGACGAATCGAAAACCGGATCAGCCGCCATCCCGTTCACCGGCAAAAAATGACCGTGCTGGAGGCACCGGCCGGGAAGGAGGCCATCACCGAATTTCGCGTCCTTCACTCAGCCGAAAACTCCGGGTGGAGTTTGCTCGAATGCCGAATTTTTACCGGCCGCACGCACCAGATTCGCGTGCATTTGAAGGAAAACCTCCACACACCGATTCTCGGCGATCCCATATACGGCAATCCGAAGAAGCAGAAACCCAAAACCGGACGACTGATGCTCCATGCCTGGAAACTGGGATTTCGTCACCCTGTCACTGGCGAAGAAATGAACTTTGAATCGCCCGTGCCGGAGCCCTTTCTGAGATTTCGAAAAGACTGAGAAACGAACAAACAGGGTTCGTTCAGCAAACCAACCCTGTTGAATCGAAATCCCTGAATTTTCACAGCAAGGGCACTGAAAATGCGGTATCTTTCTGGAAATCAAAGAGTCTAACTTTTTCCCAAGAAATCCGAACACTGAATCGTCCAGAAAGTTGAGAGGTGAAACCGTCTAATTCCAACGCTCTCGCAGCCCTGTTTTTCCTGATCGTAGTACCGACACTTGCGGTGCTGGCGCAGGAAAAACCGGGCTCAGACGGCGAGGTCAAAGAGGCCCCGGACACCGCCTGGCTCAACGATATTACCCGCATCCCGCCGGGTGAAAATCGCGAGATCAATCCGGTTGTCGTTGAATACAATTTGAGTTGGAACAACGTGGTGAACGCCGGAAAATTGAGCGTGGGCGTCGTAAAAACCGAAGCCGATGGCGAAGATTCGCCCGCGGCGTATCTCGGGGGAGCGAACGGAAAGAGTTCGGGCATGGCCCGTGTGCTTTGGCCCTACGATTTTGAAGCCGCCTCCGTTGTTCGGCAGGAGGACCTGCGACCGATCGCTTTTAACCTGAGCGAAAAAGAACGCAACCGAACCCTCGATTACCACATCCTGTTTGAATCCAAGCAACTCGTCTGCTCGACCACGAAGCCGAAAGACGATGGCAGCGAGGAGAGTGTGACTCACTTGCTCACGTACGAGCACGACTTCGGGCAGGATCTGCTTTCGGCGATTCTGTATCTCCGCAGCCTGCCGCTCGAAGACGAGGATGAAGTGAACATGGTTGTTACCCCGTTCAACCGCCCCTATTTCGTCAAAAGCAAAGTGGAAGGTCGGGAAACGCGGAAGGTGAAAGGCGAAAAATACGACACCATCAAGATGTCGGTGGAGATCGGGAAGATTCACAAAGATCTTTCGATTGAGAATTACGACAAGATGAAGACGGCCACGATCTGGCTGACCGAAGACGAATATCGACTCCCCCTCGAAATTCATGCCGACCTGTTCATCGGGTTTGTTTCCGCGCGAATGAAGGAGCGAAAATGGGTGGAGGAAATCGAAGGGGAAATGGCCGGTCCGCCCGAAGCCGCGATGCCTACCAAGCCGTCTGATCCGACAGCGACACCGGCGGCCGCTGAGACTGCATCTCCCGATTCAGCCCCGGACGAGAAACGCCGGGGAGGCCTCTTGAAACGCGTTTTTTCGAAGAAGTGAGTCAGCCGGCCGGGCTGTTCCGTCTTTGCGGCAAAAAAAGCCGTGTTTTCGAAAGCGTTCGCGGCTACAAAATTCGCGATGGAGATCATCCCCAATCGCTTTGAAGGCCAAACCGCGATCGTCACCGGTGGCGGTGACGGAATCGGAAAATCACTCGTCCGCCGACTCGTTGAAGAAGGCGCAAGCGTGACGATTTTCGATGTCAGCGTGATGAATGCCGAGGCCGCGGTCGGCGAATTTGCCGAAGCGGGTTTGCGCGTGAATACCGAGATCGTCGATATTTCCGACGAAGCTGCGGTGAAAGCCGGGATCGAAGCGGTCGCAGGTCGCAGCGGCGGGAAGCTCGACATCATGATCAACTGCGCCGGAATCGTCGGTCCCACCTCCACAAAAATCACCGACGTGTCGGTCGAGGATTTCGATAAAGTCGACGCGATCAACCTGCGTGGAACATTTCTCATGACGAAACACGCCCTCCTCGCGATGGAGCCTAACGGATACGGCCGCGTTTTGAATTTCGCCTCCATCGCCGGAAAAGAAGGCAACGCTGGTATGACTCCCTACTCTACGACGAAAGCCGGCGTGATTGGTCTCGTGAAAGCTGCCGGTAAAGATTTCGCCGAAACCGGCATCACCGTGAACGCCATCGCCCCAGCTGTGATCCGCACGCCCATGGTCGATGGAATCGACGAAGCGCAGGTCAAATAC
>JABDJT010000452.1 GCA_013003335.1 Verrucomicrobiales bacterium
ATCATTGCCTGGTCGGAATTTCCTCCACCGCCACCCCGGCGAAGCAGGGCCTGCTCGGGACCGCGACCTGAACCCGAAAGCCGCTCTTTTCCATCGGGCGACAGCAGGCAGAACGCGGTGTTGGCGAAGCTGCCGTTCAGGAAGGTTCGGACCATGTCCTGGTGCTCCTTGCTTTCGTAGGATTCAAGCCGCACGCAGACGAACTTGCGGGACGTTTCGATGAATTCTTTTTGCGAGAACAAACTGTTCTGCGTCTTTGTGTAACCGGGTCAGAACACGCCGGAAATACCTGAACAGGTCGCCGCCGCCGCCATGAAAAAGATCGGGCGGTTCGAGCGTTTCGATTCGGCAAGTGCCGTGTCCCAGGTCGTGTACCACATGATCCCGGCATCGCCGATGGGCTGCGTGCTGGCTGCGATATCCGTCGGTCGCGGGCCCTGGGCAACAAGTGCGCTGCTACCGGCGAGCAGGCCTGAAATCAGGAAAAGAAAAGTGCGTTTCATCATGCTCGAATAAAAACCCAACCCGCGAATCTGTTGCAAACCTTTTTCCCTGACGAGTGGAAGAAGCGGACGAATTCGGGCTGAACCCTTGTTGGGTCGGGGCTGAAGCAACATGACGAAAAGATGACGGTCTTGTCACCTTTCGAAAATCGGCCCATTCAAACCTGCATCATCAGGTTTTCTGCATTGTGACTGCAAATCGCCGGACCGATTTCAATCGCAGGTTCCGTAATTGTGAACGGTGCGCCTGACCCGAATTCCAGGTTCGATTCCGGAATGCCCGCAATGCGCGTTTCGTCTGGCAGACCCGCCGTATCAAAATGAAATCCGGCCTTCGCGAGATTGGCAGCCAATTTCGGGCTGCGGTTTTTTCCAGAGAAAAATCCGGCGAGTTGAATCCGGTGATTCTTCCCGGAAAATTCAATTTTCGCGAGCGGCCGCAGATCGACCGGCTTCAGTTTGAGTCGCTCCGGCACTGCCTGCTGTTTCGGGTCAAAACCAACCCCGATTTGGACGATCAGGCCGCGTTCCGCAGCGGCATCGAGAAGGTTTTTGAAATCCGGGTCATCGAGCGTATATCCATGAAAATCAGAGTGTAGACGAATGCCGCGCATCCGGTGAATCTTCACAATCCGATCGAGCGTTTGCTGCCACCCCGTCGTTTTCGGATTTACCGCCCCGAACGGAACGAAGATCGATTCCTCTTTCGCAACGGCGGCAAGCCGGTCGTTCACAGCATCCAAATCCGGGTGCAGCAACGCGTCGAAACTGCCCGCCCAGGCTTGCACCACTCCGCGCTCGCGCAACACCTCAGAGGTCACTTCGCTTTCGTGGGAGAACGGCCAGTCGCCGATCGAGACGTTGGTATCGATCAGCGCCTTTGCCGGAGTCGCCGATTTCCCCAATTCCGCCGCCAGGCCGATTAAAGGAGAGGCCGCCGCGGCGGTAGCCCCGGTGGTCGTTTGGCGAAGAAAAAAGCGGCGTTGCATGTTGGCTTCAAGATGGCGGCGAAACCCGTACCGGACAATCCGTCTCATCGCCGCGATGAGGTGGCGCGAACGTGTGAGACCGGCAAAACTGCCGGGGAAGCCAAAATCGAATCAACAGGGTTCGTTCGTCGAACAGGCCCTGTTGGATCGTTTTTCGATTTCTCTTCGCCGGTAGTGCCGGTAGAGTCTTGCCTCATCCGATGCGATTCCTCTTTCCTGTAATATTCATCGCCAGCGCTTTTTCCACCGCCCGAGCCACGGATTTCGACACGGCAGTGAAACCGTTCCTGTCGGAAAATTGCATTCGCTGCCACGGAGAGAAAAAGCAAAAGGGCGACCTCGCGTTTCATGAACTGACAGCGGAGGTCACAGCAGCAAACGCGGAGACGTGGGGGAAAATGGTGGAGGTGCTGAAATTCGGGGAAATGCCGCCGGACGACGAACCGCAACCGTCAACGGAGAAGATCGATTTGGCGACTGCCTGGATGGAGGCGCAATTGCTGGCGGCCGGTTTTGAGTCGGATGCGGAACACAAGCTGAAGCAGCCGGGATACGGAAATTTGCTGGATCACAACAAGCTGTTCGATGGTTCGGCGGCGGATGAAATCGCCTTTAGTCCGCCGCGTTTGTGGCGGTTACATCCGGAGGCATACGCGATCATTTTGGAGGGGTTCGGGCGGGAATTGTCCAAAGGCGGTCCTCTCAGCAAGCCGTTCACGGTCGGGGAGGGGAAAGGCACGGCGAGCAATTACGCGGCGATTTTGCGGGCGGATGACGCGACGCTCGGGCAGCTGATGTTGAACTGCAGGCAGATCGCGACGCTGCAGACTTCGGGCTTCACGAAAATGGAGAAAAACAACCGGACGAAGGAGTTGGAGGAGCGGGTATATTTGCGCCGACCGGAGTCATTCGAGGCGATCCTGGAAAGCAACGCTGCCCCGAAAACGGAGCAAATCGCGGCGGCAGTGACGGAGGAATTTGAACTGGTTTTGGGTCGGAATCCCGACGAAGCGGAGCTGGCGCGGTATTCGGAATTGCTGAAGGAAACGATTGAGATCGGCGGAAACGAGCGAGGTTTACACACAATGGCTATGGCGGTATTGCTTCGGCCGGACGCGATTTATCGGATGGAAATCGGTCTCGGAGAAACAGACGAATACGGTCGCCGGATGCTTTCGCCCTACGAACTGGCGCACGCGATCGCTTTCGCACTGACGGATTCGCCGCCGGAAAACCTGATGTTTGGCCCGCTGAAAAACAAACGCCCGCAGCCACCGTCACTGCTCGATTTGGCGAAAAATGGTGATCTGAAAACTCGGGGAGATGTGGAGCGGATCGTGCGGCAGATCTGGGATTCGGAGCATATCGAAAAGCCTCGCATCCTGCGATTTTTTCAGGAATTTTTCGGCTATCACACGGCGGATAAGGTTTTCAAGGGTGACCGCGCGCCGCGCGAATTCAACACGCGTCACCTCATGAAAGACGCGGATGATTTGGTGCTCCACATCGTTGAAAACGACCGCAATGTGCTGCGCGAACTTTTGACGACCGAGCGCTATTTTTTCAACTGGCCCGGATCGATCGAGGAGTATGACCGGCGGGTCCGCTACATCCGGAACCGAATCAAGGAGCCGAAGGACCGGAACTACAAATATTTCATTACCCGGACGGAGCAAACCGGCAAGCGCCCAATCCCGCAGGCGAACCCCGGCTGGCGGACGCTGGTACGGTATTACAATTTGAACGAGGCGGAGTGGGATTATCCGATCAATCAGCCGTTTTCCATGCCGGAAGGCCAGCGGGTCGGGCTCTTGACCCACCCGGCATGGCTTGTGGCGTGGTCGGGAAATTCCGGGAACGATCCGATCCGGCGGGGGAAGTGGATTTATGAGAATCTGCTCGCAGGGAAAATTCCGGAGGTGCCGATTGAGGTCGACGCGCAGGTGCCCGAGGACCCTAAAAAGACGCTGCGGCAGCGGCTGGAGGCGACCCGCGAGGAGTATTGCTGGAATTGCCACCGCAAAATGAATCCGCTCGGTTTGCCGTTCGAGGCCTACGACGATTTCGGAATGTTCCGGAC
>JABDJT010000477.1 GCA_013003335.1 Verrucomicrobiales bacterium
ATCTACGACGCCGAGCACTTTTTTGATGGATACAAGGACGACCCTGACCATGCCCTCGCGACCCTTCAGGCCGCGAAAGAAGGGGGCGCAGACTGGCTGGTCCTGTGCGATACGAACGGCGGTGTGATGCCCCACGAGGTCGAGGAAATGACCGAAGTCGTGATCCGGGAACTCGGAATTCCGGTGGGGATCCACACGCACGACGACACGGGAGTCGGCGTCGCAAATGCGCTGGCTTCCATTCGCGTCGGAGCCCGGCAGGTCCACGGGACGGTGAATGGCTACGGCGAACGGGTCGGGAACTGCAATCTCACGACAGTGATTCCGAACCTGAAACTGAAAATGGGTTTTGATCACGAAGCGGAGGTCGGTGACCTGACGGAATTGGCCCACTTTGTCGATGATGTCGCCAACTGTTCCCACAATCCGCGCGCACCCTATGTAGGTGCGACCGCTTTCGCCCACAAGGGAGGCATGCACGTCAACGCCGTCCAGAAAGTCGCCCACAGTTTTGAGCACGTGGAACCGGGAGCAGTGGGAAACCGGCAGCGGATTCTCGTTTCCGATTTGTCGGGGCAATCCAATATCCTGATGAAAGCCGAGGAATTCGGGATTCATCTCGAGAAAGGCGGGGCCGAGGCCAAGTCGATCCTGACCGACCTGAAAAAACTCGAGAAAGAGGGTTACGAGTTCGAAGCTGCCGAGGCATCCTTTGAACTGCTGATCCGCAAGCATTTGGCGGAATACCGCCCGTTTTTCACGCTGAAAGAGTATCATTGCACCTTCCGTCGTGACGGAGACCGGGATTACGACATCTGTTCCGCCACGGTGAAACTGGAAGTGGACGGGCAGGAGCAATACCACGTCGCGGAAGGGGATGGCCCTGTGAATGCTCTCGACGGCGCATTGCGCCGGGCGCTTTCCACGGCCTATCCCGAGGTCAATGAGATGGAACTGGAAGATTACAAAGTCCGGATCATTGACAGCCATGCCGGCACAGCGGCCAAGACGCGGGTGCTCATCGTCAGTTCGGCCGAGGGAAAGGACGACTGGGGAACCGTCGGTGTAAGCTACAATATTATCCAGGCAAGTTGGCGGGCGCTGGTGGATTCCGTGGAATTTTTCCTGATGCGGCGGCGGCAGGGTTCCTGATTCCGGTTTTCAGGCTGTCCCCCCGGGGGAGACGAACGCACCCGGGCAGTTCGCAGCTGCGTAGCTACTCAACAGCTGGTCCTCCAATTCCGGGTGCGCTCGCGGAGTTTCCGCACTTTCGACATGAGTGAATGAGGGGTCGAAAATGACGGTTGGGTTCCCCCAAAAAGACAAAAGCCGCCCCTCTTGCGCGCTCCGGCACCTCCCAGGCCGGGGAACTGACATTCCATGCTGCGTTTTGAAGGGCTTCTTTCATACTTCAAGCGAAGTCTGCTTGGACTTCCCTGTAGATACGGAAAGCGCCCGAACCGATCTCAAGAAAAATTGAATTCTTTTTCTGTTCAGAAATCAGGAGGCTTTACCCGCGATTTTACAGGGGGTTCACGCTTTTTCGAGTCCGATCACCCGGATCACGTAGCGCAATGCGTCACCGAAATCTTCGTTCTCGGTGACCGTATCGCGTAATTCCTCCAGGACCTTTTCTTTGAAATGCCGACGCATTCGGAAAACGGCATTGCGAATTCCAGCTTCGGAGGTCGAAAGTTCCTCCCCGGCTTCCCGGTAATCGAGGCCTTTGGCGGTGCCGGGTAACAGGAACTGACCAATCACGTTGAACAGATCCTGTTTGCCTTTTCCCTCATACTGCAGGCGAAGCTGCCGGATCGCGGCTGCGTATATGCCGAGCGCCCATTCGCGGTCATGCCCGTGGGATTGAGCCGGGGGTTCATGGCGCAGCTCGTATTTCACGGCCGGCGAGTGAATCGGGGTATGCGGAACCTTTCCGCCGCGCTTTTCCGCTCCTTTGCTGCGAATATCGTCGATCAGGTAATGGCGAAATGCCGATGAGAGAAAGGATCGCAGGTTTCCCCGGCTGGTGCGGTATTTCTCGATGCGGTTGCTGCGGAGAAATTCGATGAAAAACCCCTGGGTCAGATCCTCCGCGTCTGCTGTACTGTAGCCGGCGCTCTTCGCCTGGACATAGAGCGAAGGCCAGTGAATCCGGCACAACTGCTCCAGGACGAGTTCCCGCAAACTGGCTTTACGGAGATCCTGGCGGGTCTCTTCGAGGCTGGTACGGCGAAAACGTTCCTGATTTTGGATTCCCATGGAGAGCTGGAAAACGGGGAGGTGAAAAGCCCGTATGAAACCGAATTTGCGGAGTCAATGCGAGGGAAAAAGCGGACCTGCGGGGATTTCAGGTTTGCGAGGGCCGGAAATTCCTTACAATCAGGCGTATGGGAGCAGAAAAAAGATTCGAATGGTGGAGAGGGATCCCGGTCGGATTGCTTGTCTGTTCCGCGGTTTTGCCGTGGCACGCCGCCTACTCCCAGGAACAACCGACCCTGAAAGAGCTGCGGGCCGAGTACGCCGCGAAATACGAGTCCGCGATTCTTCCTCTGCAGGCGAGCTACATCAAGCGTCTCGAAACGCTCCGTGATTCGCTCGAAAAAGCGGAGAAAGCAGAAGAGGCTGCCCGGGTCGATTTGGAAATCCGCCGGATCAAGCGCGACGTGAAAATCGAACAAACCCGGCTCTACAGCGAAGGGAAACTGGTCATCATTGAGGCCACCTACGGCGCGAAAGACCGGATCATCGATGTGACAGAGGAGATCAAAGCCCTGCAAAACGGGAACAGCCTGGAGGTCGAGGCGCGGCCGAGCGAGTTGAAGGTCCGCGACCCGATTTTCGGGGTTCGGAAAGTCTTAACGGTCCTCTACTGCTATGACAGCGGCGTTTTCACAGCAAGCGCCTCGGACGGCGAGACAATCGTGATCCCGAAGAAAAACGAATGAACCGGGTTCGTTCGCCGAACAGACCCGGTGGATCGAAAGGGCTACCCGCGCCGCGTTCCCGGCTTTGAATTGCCGAAGAGCGATTTCAGCGCCGTGATCTTGTTCATCACCTGGCGCCCGTTTTTCTCGGAAACGGTGCCGGTCAACTGGATCGGCGTGCCGACGTGATAGGGGAAATTGAAGTCGTGAAAGTCGCGAAATTGAATCTCGATGCGGACCGATTCATTGCCGGCCACATCCATGTAGAACACCTTCGCTTCGTCGAGATTGTCGGACATCCGGAGACGACCCTGAACCGTCATCCTGCTGCCTTCCACTTTCGTCCAGCTTTCGAACGGTCGCTCGCGGTATTCCTCAAATTCTCCGCCATCGAGGCCGGGCAGGGGTTCGGTCGCTCCGCCATATTCGGAAACCTCCACGCCGAACTGCTGCATGAGCGTAAGGTGCAGGCGGCTGAGGTCCTGGTTTTTCGAGTAGCGGAGATAGCGCCCTGTTTTCAGGCGGCCGCCGCCGTTTCCGGCCAGCACGATCGGGATTCGCTGGGCGGTGTGGTTGTCTGAGTGGCCCATCCCGGATCCGAACAGGACAATGGAGTGATCCAGCAACGAGCCGTTGTGATCCTTGTAGGATTTCAGCTTCGTGAGCAGGTAATCGAATTTCTCCATGTGCCAGAGGCTGATTTTCAGGAGTCCGTCGATGTTGTGGCGGCTGAAATTCCGGAAGAAATGCGAGAGGTAGTGGTGCTGTTCCTTCACTCCCAAAAAGTCGAAAATCATGCGGGAGTTGCTGTTCCCCAGCATGTAGGAGATGCAACGGGTCTGGTCAGTCCACATCGCGAGGGCAATGAGATCGAGCATGGTTTCGACCTGCTCGTTCAGGTTGGCCGCGGTGTTCGGGCGGTCCAGTTTCGTGAAGTCGACTTTCGTTGCGGCCGCGGTATCGCCCATGTTTTCGAGCCGTTTTTCCGTTTCCCGCAGCACGGTGAAGTATTCATCGAGCGTCTCGTCGTCTTCGCGGCCGGTTTTTCGTTGCAGTGAACGGGCGTCTTCCGAAACGCGGTCGAGCAGGCTCGTCATTTTTTTCCGCTGCGACGGATCGCTCATGGGATTGCGAAACAGCCGGTCGAAAATCAATTGGGGATCGCTTTCCCGCGGGATCGGATCCCCTTTTTGATCGTAGGAAATGTAGCTGCAGCCGATCTGGTTCGTGAACAGCCCTTCGGTTGTCAATTCCAGCGAACGCGTCGGCGTGTCGCCCCCGATCTTGTCGGCGATGAACTGATCCATTGACGCCGCTCTGGTATTGTCCGACCGACCGGCCAAAAATCGGCGCGCCGAATTCGCGTGGGAGGAAAATCCAAAATCGCCCATGTTGTCGAGGATCAGCAGGTCGTCCCGGTGTTTCTGAAACGGCGCCATCAGCGGCGACATGCGAAAATCCGATTCCGTTCCGCCATTGATATTCCACGAGGGCGGGTGGACACCGTTCGGTTTGAACAGTGTCATGAACCGCAGCGGCGGTTCGGCTTCACCGGCGATATTTTTGGCGACCGCCGATTCCATGACGTTCAGGAACGGCAGCGGAA
>JABDJT010000480.1 GCA_013003335.1 Verrucomicrobiales bacterium
GCTCATGCATCACCATCAAATCGACGAGTTCCACATCCCGGGTTCCCTTTCCCCTGGTGTAAAAAAACAGGCGAAGCTCTGCTGACCCGGCCGGTTCTGACGGATCGCCGCCCGACCATTCCACGTGGCCACGGACCTGCTCGCCGGGAACGTAGTTTCGGTTGTCGAGTTCGGTGTGAATGGAAAGTTGCATCGTTCTTCAGGTAATTCGGGCAGGGAGCACGGTGATTTCAAACGTGTCCTGGATATCCGGCCAGAATGGAATGTCTCCGCTGACGCGAATTTGCCATTTGATCTGGTTGCTGCCGAGTTTCAGGGACGGCACCACATCCTGCGGCAATTGGAAATTGAGGCGTCCGTTTTCCACTCCGCGGCCGTCGGCCGAATCTGCAATTGTCCGGCAGAAAAAGACCTGGTTGTCCGTATGCGTTTTCGTCCCGCGCCGGTATGTGGCTGATTCCACGCCCCACAACTCCATTTTCAGGTGTGAGATTCGCCGCGCATTACCCCGGATCGTCCACGAGATCTGAACATCCTCTCCGGGTCGCAGGTTCCCCGGTTGTACGGTGAGAACCGGTTTGGGATTCGCGAGTGCGAGCAGCTTGTATAAGAAGCCGATAATCAGCGCGAGTCCGATCAAAACAAAAGGCGTGATGAAAATTACCAGGAACCATTCCGGGCGGCCTTTCTGTATTCCCTCAATCGCCTGCCAAACGAATACGCTGACGATTCCGTTCCAGAAAAGAGCAAAAAACAGGCATCCACAACTTCCCTTGATCCGGTTTCCCCCCGGACTCAGAATTCTCGGCCCGGTCGTCTCTTCCACCATCGGCTGAAACGACCCTGCAGTCTCCAATTCCTCCTTCCACTCCCTTTCCCGCCCCTGCCGCGCCTCCTTCGCCGCAGCGAATCGGGATTTCCTTTCTTTCTTTTTCCCCCGTCCGCGGATCCACGCAATCAACAGGGCCACACCGATGATAAAAAAGAACAGAGGGATCAATCCCAGGAAGGCCCAGGCCGAGAAGCCCTTTTTCAAAGTCGCCTGCTCCGGTAAATCCGGGTTTACAAAACAGACCTGCTGCGAGCCGGGCCGATACTGCCGAACCACCTCCTGCTTCCCGGATCGGCCACTCGAAGATCCAGCCATGAATTCGTACCGGTTGTTCCGGTGCGTTTCACTTTCGAACTCGTATTCGTAAAAGATATCGACGCTGTAAGTCGTGCCGTCATCGCTGCGATGAGACTGCACGCGGCTCCAGATAATCGTGCAGGGAGTTTCCACCCAGTTCTCCGATTCGAGCATCCGCTTCCCCGGGAGAATCCCGAGCGGAATGGCAACCCCCAGGCCAATCGTGGTAAAAACGATGCCCATTCCAAGCAGAACGCAGCTTCCGACCTTCTCACTCGACCGCGCCGTCGCCGAAATCGACTCGACTTTCCCGGCCTTGCGCGCCCGCCCTTTCCGCAGTGAAACTACCCCGCCGATCATAATCGACACCCCAATTACCACGAAAACCAGCGGGAACAGGATGATGAAGCCCTTAAACCACTCTTCCCGCTTCAAAACCGCCTCTGTCGGATCCTCCGGATTGACCCAGCAAGCCGTGGCCTGGTCCGCATTCAACAAGTCCCGGCGCTTCAGCGCGAGTTTCTCGTAGTCATCCGTCTTCGACGGGCTTCGCGTGTAGCTTTCTCCGGTGTAGGATTGTCCTTCGAACTCGTAGGAAAAAGTTGGTTTCAGCAGGAACGGCGATTCCTTTTCATTTTCGAGAACCTCGATCTCAATCGATTCAATCTGGCAGGTCGTTTCGGTCCAGGAATAAGTTTCCGCCTCCTTCCAGACTTCCTGTCCGAGAAACCAGAGGAATACCCCGCCCATCCCGGCGAATACCAGCCCGAACGGGATCAGGCAAAGTCCGCCAGCTTTCTGACTTTTTCCGGAACCGGTTCTGACTTGAATACCCACGGAATGAAACTCTCCAAGGTTCCGCCTCCGGAATCAATTCGAAACAAAGGCAGATTTTGGAATTCCCTTCCGTTCCGGATCCAAGAAAAATTCGCCGGGGCCTAAAAACGGGATTTCTCTCCCTATCTTTCCACGAACCAACAGGGTATGTCGCACGAACGAACCCTGTTGGTTCGTTTTTCCCTTTTTTAGAAAAAACTGTGTAACCTCGATCCGGCGATTCCTCAGGAAACAGGTATGACCAAAGAAAAAGAGAAAACTGCGGATGACGCGAATGATTGCCCGACGTGTGGGGAGCCGATCCCGGAGGACGCGCCGCAGGGGCTTTGCCCGAAATGCGTGCTCGGCGCAGCGGCGGAACCGACCGAATCCGGAATCCCGACAATCCCTTTCCCGCGATTTGAGCCACCGCCGATTGACCTAATCGGGGAAGCGTTTCCCCAACTGGAAATCATCGAACTAATCGGCGTGGGCGGAATGGGCGCGGTTTACAAAGCCCGACAGCCGCATCTCGATCGCGAGGTCGCACTGAAGATTCTACCGCAATCGCTCGCTGAAACGCCGGAGTTTACCGGGCGATTCACCCGCGAAGGCCGACTGCTCGCCCGGCTGAGTCACCCGAATATCGTGGCCGTGCATGACTTCGGGGAGTCCGGCGGCTACTTTTTTCTGCTCATGGAATTTGTCGACGGCGTGAATCTTCGACAAGCCATGCGAGCCGGAAAATTCACACCGGACCAGGCACTCGACGTCGTCCCGAAGGTCTGCGAGGCACTGCAATTCGCCCACGACGAGGGAATTTTGCATCGCGACATCAAGCCGGAAAACATCCTGCTCGACACAAAAGGTCGTGTGAAAATCGCCGATTTCGGAATCGCGAAACTCGTCGGCGAAATCGGGGCGCCGACCCTGACCCGGACCGCCGCGCCCGGCACACCGCAATACATGGCCC
>JABDJT010000514.1 GCA_013003335.1 Verrucomicrobiales bacterium
CCTGTTGGATCGTGAAAAATCGATGGGAAAGGAGTGCTGCCCATCTCCGTTCGCGCGCCGATTAGCCGGCATTTCAGCAGAAAAACATCGCTGGAAAACGTGGCGGATGGTTTCATACTTTCATTGTGGAGGAAGACGGGACACTTGAGAACGAAACCCTGCCATATTTTCCTGAAGAACGGCCGGACAATGAGACTCACGACAGTGAGATCGAGGATATTGGAGAGGTTGGCCGGTATAAAATCCTGAGAATGCTCGGAAAGGGCGGGTTCGGGCGGGTTTATCTGGCTGAGGATCCGGATCTGGACAGGGTGGTTGCTCTGAAGGTCCTCAATCGGACAGCGAGTAAAGTGGAGAAAGAAGCCCTGGAGGAGGGGCGAATGCTCGCCCAGCTTGATCACCCGAATATCGTATCTGTTCTGGATGCTGGACGGACAGAGACTCAGCAGGTGTTTTTCGTATCCAAATATGTGGATGGCCTGACTCTGGGAAAGACGATGAAGCAGGGTGAACTGGATGAAGATCATTCAGCACTCATCATCGAGAAGATTGCGCAGGCCCTGGACTACGCGCACCGGCACGAAGTGATCCATCGCGACGTGAAACCGGGAAATATCATGATCACGCCGGGCGGGGAACCGGTCTTGATTGATTTCGGGATGGCGATCGCCCAGCCGAAACTGCAGACCGGGCAGTTCGGAACGGTGATGGGAACCCCCGGGTATCTCAGCCCGGAGCAGGCCAGGGGAGAGAGTCATCTTGTTGACGGGCGATCTGATATTTTCAGCCTGGGAATGGTGTTTTATGAAATGCTCGCATCTGAGAAACCGTTCTCCGGGGATGCTTTGAGCCTCATCGAAAAAATTGCGATGCCGACCCTTGAGGTTGCTCCTCCGCGGCAGGTGCATCCTTCGATTTCCCGGCGGCTGGAACGAATCTGCTTGAAGATGGCCGCCAAACGGATCACGGATCGATACGCGACGGCTCATGATCTGGCGAAAGATCTTCAGGGATATCGTGCCGCGAAGCAAAAAATCCGGGAGCAACATGAGAGCCAGCGGACGACGGCTGCAGAAATTCATCCCAAAGGGCTGAGATCTTTCGATTCGTCTGATGCGGATTTTTACCTGGGATTGCTACCCGGGTTTCGGGATCAGGAAGGTATTCCGGATTGTATTCGATTTTGGTTGAAGACGATTTCGGCGAATCCGCCAGCCTTTCGTGTGGGGGCCATTTACGGGCCTTCGGGTAGCGGAAAATCGTCGTTTGTGAAGGCAGGCTTGATCCCGAGAATCCCCGAAAACGTTCGTTCGCTCTATTTTGACGCGGGAACCCGGGGGTCGCTGGAGGAGCTGATTCGGGAGAAATTGGTCGATGAATTTCCGGGCATATCAGGCGATGAACCTCTTCCCGGATTGTTGCGGAAAATCCGGGAAGCTTCCAGTAGTCACCAGGTGGTTTTGATCATCGATCAATTCGAGCAGTGGTTGCATAAGTCATCAGGTGAGTTGGTCCAATCCGAATTAGTCGGAGCCCTCAGGCAAGTTGATGGGGTGACCATCAAGATCATCCTGGTTGTGCGCGACGACTTTTGGCTGTCGACCGGCAAATTAATGGAGGAAATCGACGTTGTGCTCTCCCCGGGAAACAATTCGTCTGTGATCGACTTGTTCGATCGGAATCATGCCCGAAAAGTGCTGCTGGAATTCGGGAGAGCTTACGGAAAGGTCAAATTTTACGAAGGCAAACCGGGGAGCGATGAGGAGCAGTTTGTTGAAGCGGTTCTCGATTATCTGGAGAGCGATGGGAAAATCGTCCCCTTACAGCTTTCGCTCGTCGCCGAGATGGCAAAAATCTCCGATTGGAATATGGACTTTTTTGAACGGATGGGCGGGGCAACGGCAATTGGTGTGCAGTTCTTGAATTCCGTTTTTCTCGATCGGACGGCAAGCCCAACAGCCCGGATGGTGGAACCGGTTGCGCGGAGGGTTCTCGAGGCGCTCCTACCGGAGGGAAATTTGAGTATTCGGGGGATGCCGGTCTCAGGGGAAGACCTCAGAAAGGTGGCCGGAGTGGGTGAGGAGCGTTTTGAGTCCACTCTGAAAATCCTCATCCGGGAATTGAGATTGATTTCTCCCGTCGATGTTGAGGAAGGAAACGGGAATTTGGAGTTCTACCAGTTGACGCACGATTACCTGGTTCCGTCTCTTCGGGAGTGGATCTTTGAGACGCGAAAGCAAAGTCTGCGGGGAAGATGGTACTTGCGAATGAAGGATCTGACGGCTCTTTGGAGACAAACGGAGGAGCGCCGGTTCCTTCCGTCTTTCTGGGAGTGGCTTGGTTTGCTGTCGTTTGTAAAACGCGGAGACCGTGATGATGCAGACCGTGAATTGATTCATCTTGCATCGAAGAAATACGGTTTCTGGATTGCATCCTTATCAGGTGTGGCCGGCTTGCTGGCGATCGGTCTGATTTCACTGACAAACAGCTACACGATCAGGAATCAAACTGACAGAATCCTGGGGACACCACTCTCTCAGGTAATCGATCTTCTGGAGGAAAACCCGAATAGCCGCGAGATTCGAGAAAATTTGCGAGTACGCCAAACGCAGCAGTCGTTGACCGGAAAAGCCTTGCTGGTTTCCCAGTTGGTTCTGGCAGATGAACAGATCGAGCAGCAATCGGTTTTGGCGGAAAAGCTCCCGCTTGTCTCCACATCCGAAGCGATCGCGATGATTGACCGGCTCAGCGAATTTCAATCCGATGCGGTCCTCGCATTGGCCAGGAAGGAACTCGAAAACCTGGAACGGTCGGAACAGGAGTGGCTTCGTTTTGCCGCGCTCTTTTCCAGGTTGTCGCCACAAAATGAGGATTGGGACGATTTGGGGAACCGGGCAGCGGCCTGGTTTGGAACGACCGCAGAGGAAGAGGTGACTGACTGGGTTGCCGTATTTGAGGCGAATCACACGGAACTTGAGAAAGGGTTGGAGAAGCAATTGGCAAATTCTCCCGGGAGCTTCGCCCGGTCCCAATCGATAGCGCTGGTTCAGATCTCTGCGAAAACGCCTCAAAGCCTGATCCGCCGTATTTACGATATACCGGAGAGGGACTTTTCGCTGGTGGTCCGGAAGGTGAAAGATCATGCATCCGAACTTGGGGAGTTAATCGAGAATGAGTTTGCTGCTACCCGGAGTCAGACCGTGGAATGTATTTCAAATAAGAGAGGTGCCCGGGCAGGGGTCGTGTTTTTTGAAACCGGTCGTCAACCCTATGCAGACATTTTTCTTCGGGAGAAGTCCTATCCCACCCGCCGGAATCAAATGGTGGAATTGTTTTCCCTGGCAGGAGTCGATCCGGTCCGTCTGGGAAAATCCATCTCCGGAACCGATGAAGTTGCGATCCGGTTCCCCCTGGTTCTCGCCCTTGGAAACTATAAAATTGATTCGCTCCCAACGGAAACGAAAGACGAATTGTTCGCCACAATCCGACAAACTCAACAATCCTCGTCAGATCCCGGACTCTGGGCGGCCTGTAACTGGACGCTTCAACAGTGGAATGTGCAATCTGCTGAACCTGAAAACTCAGCGGGAAAAGACTGGTTGATCAATCCCCACGGCATCCATTTTTCCATTCTGACAGTTCCTGACGGGGAGCTGGTTGGGAATCGGATCGCAAAAACTTTCGCGATTTCGCAGACGGAAATCCCGGTTGGACTATTTGCAAAATCCGGCATTCCATTTGAGCCCGACTTTGCCCACCGTGATCAGCCCCGTTTCGCCTGCGGTGGAATTTCGCCCTTCGAGGCGATGCAGTTTTGCAACTGGCTCAGCCGCGAAGAAGAGTTTCCTGAATCCGAGTTGTGTTACCGGGCGACCGCAGATGGAAAAATGGAGCCGGTGGAGAATTTCCTGACGAAGACAGGCTATCGGCTCCCGACCTCCGATGAATGGATCTGGGCAACGGCTGCAGGAACCCATACCACCGGTCCGTTTGGAATCGACATCAGTATCTATCCTGCGTATGCCAATCGGCTTGATCCGGGAAAAGAGCAATCAAGCCTGGAGCGGGTCGCCCTACGAAAACCAAACGATTATGGCCTGTTCGACGTGTATGGAAATTGCTCAGAGTGGACCCACGTCATTTGGTCGCCCGGGCGATTTGCCGAACTCGGGGGAAATTACCGCGATTCCCGTTCCACGATTAGAAATCTCCGAGAATTCAGCCCAACAGGAAGTTTTGATACGTTCCGGATGAAATGGTGGGGTTTCCGGGTGGCGAGAACACAAAGTGAAGTGGAGCCGAAGTGACAGGGTTTGATCATCGAACCAACCCTGTGATCCCGATACGGCGATCTTGACAGGGTTCTGGTTAGCTGCTTCGATTTTTTCATGACAACCTCGGAAGGAACCAATAACCTTAATTCTGGGTCGGGAATCGATCCTCAAATCCCCCCTTATCCGGACCCTGACACGTATTGTGGACATTTTCTGGCCAGATGGGACGATCCGATGGGGGGATGGGTGCCCTATGATCCCGGTATTGAGGGGTTCGAATGGAACCGCTGCAAAAACGGTTGTAACCCCTGTGTGATATACCCGCTCATGGAATCGGAAGTCCCCGAACCCCCGTTCCAGGATATCATCCAATGGTTCGACTGTTCCCGATGCGGATGCGAGGGGTCCGGATATGGCAGCGGAGGAGGAAGCGGCTCAGGTCGGGGATGCAACAATGTGGGGTCAGTTTGAGGTATCCATTTCCCAAAGAGATTGAAATTGAGAATACGGATATTCGCGAGGTGGACAATCAATAGTAGCATCGAATTCCCGGACCCCAGCACTCCAGGCCTCTTGGATGCGGGAGAGTAGGTTCTCTTCTGTCTCAGGCAGTTGAAATCCGGGTAACTTCCATTGTTCGATGGCTTCTCGCGCAATCAGGTTCAGCCAACGCTCCAATCCTGTGTCGTCGAGACTGGAGTCCAGTCCCTCGTCTGTCAGCGTCCCTTTCCGAAGGGAATTGCCAAAGTGAAGCACCTCTTTGGCTTTCTGTGCGAGGTCGCCCGCGTCGCTCTTGAGAAAAAAGAAGGGCATTCGAGATCTGCGTTCCTCAGAGACCCAGTTCCACCAAAGTTCGCCTGTTTCCCGATCCGAGACCCTGGATGGCCCGGCCCGCTGCCCTGCCAACCACCAGGATGGACAATAGGTTTTCCAGGCTTCTTTCTCATGGGCCCGGCCTAATTGATGATCGAGATGCCAGTCGCGGGGAACCAGTTTGGGTAAACCGAATTCGTCCCGAACCGGCAGCATGAATTCCGGAAGCTGCAGAATGTGATTCAGGAAGGTCGGAATGCAGCCGGAATTCAGACCATAGGCATGGGTTCGATGGACGTTTTTTGCTTTCAACACCCAATCAGACAGCGGTTCCGGAGGGTGAATCAGGAACTGTCCGCCGAGGTAGAGTTGGTCCCAGTCGTCAGGTAGCTCTCTCAGGAAATTTTCGAGAAAGAGCTTCGCTTGCGGATGAAAGACGACATCGTCTTCGAGAACGAGGTAGTTTGCAACGGAGTCCTGAATCGCATCCTGGGCCACCCGCATGTGGGACATCAAGCAGCCCCAGGCCCCATCACCGGCACCGAACCAGCCGGGAGAGGGAATCAACCGTCCGTCAACTGCCCGAACCACTACTACCTTTTCAGGGTCGGCAATTCCCGTCTCCCGAAAGTTTGCAAAAAGGCGTTCTCTTCGGGAGCCATCGGAGTCAAGGCTAATCACAAAGACCCGCTCAAAAAAATCATGTAAATTCATTGGCAGGCCTGAGAAAACTGGTTTTACAAGTCAGAGTCAATGAGGGACTGCATCTATACAATCGCGTTTGATCCCCCAGGATCAGATGTTCGACTTCGGCAGGCAGAGATACTTGCTGAGAGTTGCGTGAAGTTCGGGCTTCAGAACGGCAATCACGTCCTCTATCTTTTTCACAATTCGCAGACTCCTGACTCTGCCGAACGGCTTCATCGAGCGTCGGCAAGCGCCGCAGCCGACATAGAAGTCATACCCGTTGCGATTCGGTTTGAAAATTTCTCCGGGAAACTTCCTTCCTGCAGGTTTCGCTACATGGTGTGTGACCATATAAAGGTCGAAGACTTTCGCTTCGTGACTTATTTGGATTCCGATATTGTCGTCCGACGGGATCTATCGCGGCTGCTGGATCATTTTGATCAGAAAGGTAAAGACTTTTTGGTGACCGCGTGTTTCGGACGAAATATGTGGAACGACCCGGCCTTTGGTGGTCATCTCCCGCCAGAAGCGGAGCACTTCACAAGGTTTCACCTGGGGATTCAATCCGGACATTTTTCGATTCGTGGCAGCCTGGTTCGGAGATTGTACGAACGCTGGTCGATTCTTGACGGGCAACCTGTTCGGCCGGGCTTTCTCTCAACTGACCAGACCAGTCAGAATGCCCTCGTATGGGAATGCCTTTCGGGCAGCATTCCGGCGGAAGTTTCCCTCTTTCCCTTCTCCTTTGCCGTTGCGCCTTCCCGCGAACAAATGAAGCGCTTGGGCGTTGATCGTGTTTTAAACGCAACTCTCTGGCATTTCTGGCCTCACGACGATCAGGCGGATCGGGTGAAACTGGCGGATCGTGAACTGCGACGCCTTGCGGATCCGCCGGATACTTCCTCTCTGCAGGGGAATTGGTTGCATCTGAAACCGGGCGAAGACATTGAAAACATTTGGAGTTTTACCGATGATGGCCTGGTATACGCTGATTCCGGGCATCTGGGCACATTGATAAAATCGAATCAAGGATTCAAAATCAATTGGACCTGGGAAGCGTCCGAAGAGTTGCCTTCCCGGATTGAGGATTCCATGATTGCCGCATCGTCTCAAAACGGAGATTTCTCGCTTTCCCGCATTCAGCAAGATGATTATACCCAACCTGATTTCCTATATACACATACCGAAAACGGGAGGAACGGCGATCGAGAAATACTTCATTGAGGAGTTCACTGATGCCAACGGATTTTTCTACAATGAGGAGTGCGACGCCCGGAATGTGCAGTTTGGTCTGAACGGCAATCAACATCGACCAGCCAGTTGGTATCCTGAAGATTTGCCTGCATTCGCAACCATTCGAAATCCCTATACTCGCGCGTTGAGCGCTTTCAATTGGAGTCTCCAACACGACTGGTTCCCGGAGAATGTCGATTGCCTGGAACAATTCTTCACGGAGGTGTTTTCTCCGGATTCGATCGGATCCTGGCCGCAATATTGGATTCATTTCTGGCCTCAGACTTACTTTCTGGATCGGGAAAACATCGTATTGCTCGAGCAGGAAAACCTCCAAAAGGAATTCTCCCGGTTCTGCGAGGCCCGTGATTGGCCAACACCGTGGTTAACAATCGAGAACCGCGGCAATCACTCTCCTGTCCGCAATTGCCTTGATGAGAATTCCGTTGCCTTGATTCGGGAAATTTATCAGAGTGATTTTAAGGCTCTGCCCTACACCGATGAAATCTGATATTGATCCTCTGGAGCCTAGAATGTGGGAGATTGACCAGTTCCCTGCTCACAATCAACTGTCCGGTTTCATCGATTTCGTTGAGTCAGAGGTGCCTGAAAAGGGTAAATATGTCGAACTGGGCACGTTCCGCGGTGTCTCCTGTGCTGCTCTCGCGAAGTTGCGCCCGGATTTGGAAATCATCACGATTGATCGAATGGTCAACCCGGAGGCTGCCTCAAGGCTGAGCCCTTTTTCTAATGTGACCGTGCAGATTTGCGATGCATTGGATTTCGCCGGAACTATATCTGACGGTGAGATTGATGTTGTATATATCGACACGGATCATGACTATTCGAGCGTTTGGGAATCTTTGGCGAAATGGGCCCCGAAGGTTGTGCCGGGAGGCGTAGTAGCAGGGCATGACTACTGGAAGGAATTCCAGGAAGTGATTTGGGCCGTGACAGATTTTTTTCAAAATCCACCGACCCGGGTATACGCAGATTCATCCTGGGCGTGGCACGTTCCGGAAAACAACGAAGCTCAATAGATATTCGAGGAGAAACGGCAACGTCGCCTCTGGAACAGGTCACTCCGATCCGCGCTGTTTGCGGCGAATCGCGTGGGAAATCGTGTTCACTCCGAAAAACAGGAGCGCGAAAAAGCCAAGGCCGCTTTGGCTCAGGAGCGGAATGGCCCGATTGATCGCCGCTGCCATCTCCGGAGGGTTCGCGCCTCTTTCCTGATCAAGTTTTTGGAATGCATGAATCAACGGAATCAATCCGCCAATCATCACAACCAACAATCCTGCGCAGACCAATAGTCGGAAGCGAAGGGATGTCAGGCAATGCATATCAAATAAAATCATTAATCAGATTCTCGAGCATCTCCTGGCGGCCGGATCTGGTTTCGGGTTCACCGTTCTCGAGGGTGTACTTTTCCAGGTCCTCGAGGCTGATTTCACCGTTCTCGATTTTCGATCCAATACCGGTGTCGAAGGAACTGTAGCGTTCCTTTTTGAATGCTTCCCAGCGGCCGTCTTCCAGAATTGCGTGGGCGATTTTCAGGCCGCGGGCAAAGGCGTCCATACCACCGATGTGGGCGTGAAACAGGTCGACCGGCTCGAAGCTTTCCCGGCGGCATTTCGCGTCGAAATTCAATCCGCCGCTCGTGAAACCGCCCATCCGCAACACGCAGAGCATGATCTCGGTGCAGAGATAAATGTCGGTCGGAAACTGGTCCGTGTCCCAGCCGATCAACTCGTCGCCGGTGTTCGCGTCGATCGATCCGAGCGCGTCGGCGGCCATCGCGACTTCCAGCTCGTGCATCATGGTGTGCCCGGCGAGGGTGGCGTGGTTCGTCTCGATGTTGAGCTTCAGTTCGCCCATCAAATCGTGTTCGCGCAGGAAATTCAAACACGCCGCTGCGTCAGAATCGTACTGATGGGTGGAAGGTTCACGCGGCTTCGGCTCGATGAAAAAATCGCCGGTGAACCCGATTTTCTTTTTGTGATCGACGGCCAGTTTCAGCAACTGGGCGAGGTGATTCAATTCACGGCCGATGTCGGTGTTCAGCAG
>JABDJT010000539.1 GCA_013003335.1 Verrucomicrobiales bacterium
TACATGCGCTACAAAAAGGGGGAGGAAGAACTCTACGACATGGATGCCGACCCGAAGCAGTTCAAAAACCTGGCGGAAGATCCAAAACAAAATGAGGTTCTGGAAAAACTGCGGGCAGAAGTCGGAATCTCGCGGAACTGAATGTTCGATCTCCAAATTCAAATTGCTCAATACTCTCTACTATCTTTAAAATGCCCTACCTCAGCACCACTCCCGTCACCGGCACCTGCCAATTTTCCGCCGCCGATCTCGAAGGCAAAAAGTTGAAATGGAACCTGCCGGACAGCCCGCTCGAAGTTTCCAGCGCACCCGCCAGCCTGATGCTCTCCGATGACGCCGGTGATGGAAACGTCAGTGTCGCCCTGAAAGATGCCGTCGAAAGCGAGCATCGTGATTCGGATGGCCAGCCGGTAATGATTGATGTTTTTGGCGTTTGGCTGACTCAGGAAGGGCTGAATTTGCTGAAAAAGTGCGAGGACGACAGCGCGGATTTCGAGGCGGTGGCGGAGTGAGAAAAAAACGATTCAACAGGGTATGCTTGATGAACAGACCCTGTTCGTTCGTTTCAGCGACTTTTTCGGCGGAACTGTGTTTCATCCCGCATGAAAACGATCGCCCTTCCTGCCCTGTTGATTTTTCTTGCTGCTCCGGGTTTCGCTCAGGACGCCGAGCGCCCCAAAGCAAAGCCACCGCAGCCGGATATGGAAACGCGGCTGGCGAATTTTCTGAAAAAATTTCCCGATTCCGATCTGAACAAGGATGGCGAACTGACCCGGGAAGAAGTGCGGCAGTTCAATGAAAAACGTCGCAAAGCTGGACCGGGCGAAGGAAAAGCCGAACCGCGGAAACGCGAGCGGCCGCAGCCGACGGTGGCGGATGTGAAATACGGCGAGCATGAAAAACAGGCTTTCGATTTGTGGCCTGTGCCGGATGCCAATGAGCCGACGCCGCTCGCAATCTACATTCACGGAGGCGGTTTTCGCGGCGGGGACAAGCGCACGTTTTCGCCCGGTGCACTGGCCTTGTTTCACGAAAACGGGATCGCATTTTGCTCGATGAATTACCGACTGTCCGATGTTGGGCCGTATCCGATCATGATGGAGGACGCCGCTCGCGGACTGCAGACGATTCGGCATCGCGCGAAAGAATGGAATATCGATCCGGAAAAAATTGCGTGTTACGGCGGCTCGGCCGGAGCGGGAATTTCCCTCTGGCTCGCTTTTCATGATGACCTGGCTGACCCGGACAGCGACGATCCGATCGCAAAGCAATCGTCGAGAATCGTTGCGGCTGCGACTTCGAACGGACAATCGACCTACGACATGCGGACGTTTCGCGAGTGGTTTGAGGTACCGGGCCTGAAGCCGCATGAAGCCTTGATTCCGTTTTACGGCGTGAAAGAAGATGCCGATTGGGAAACAGATCGCGTCAAAAAGCTAATGACGGAAGCCAGCTCGATCAGCCATTTATCGAACGACGACACGGCACCGGTTTACATGGCTTATAGTCGGCCGAACACTCCGGTGGATGCCGGAACCAATCCCAGCGTGTGGGTGCACCATGTGAAACTTGGCCTGAATTTGCAGGAGGCGATGGAGAAGCTTGGCCTGGAGTGTATCGTTCGTGCGCCCGATGTGAAACCGGACGACGACCCCTACGGATCGGTCGAGCGTTTTATCGCGGCGAAATTGAAAGGGGAGTGATTTCGTTTGGTAGCGGTCCGAACGAACCAAACGGGGTCTGTTTGGCGAACCAACCCTGTTAATTCGTTTCTTCCGCAATGGCGGCGGACGGTTCCTTGACAGTCGGGGCTGATTTTTTCAGCCTCCCGGAATGGGTGTCGTCGATTACATCGTTCTGTTTCTCTATTTCGCGGTCATGGTCGTGATCGGTATTTGGTCGATGCGGCGGGTGAAAGGGCAGGAAGACTACTTTATGGGCGGTCGCGGCTTCGGAAAGCTGCTGCAGACTTTTGCTGCATTCGGAGCCGGCACCGGAGCGCATGAACCGGGGACAGTGGGGAGTAAGGGTTGGACGTCGGGGTTGAGCGGAGTGTGGTCGGCCTTGATGTGGCTGTTTGTGACGCCGATTTACTGGATCATCGCAGTTTGGTATCGGCGGATGCGACATCTCACATTGGGGGACTGGTTCGTTGAGCGATACGAATCGCGGCCTATGGGTGCTGCCTACGCGATCTTCGCGATCGTTTTCTACATGCAGTATTTGTCGACGATGTTTACCGCGGTGGCGGCCTTTGCTGTTCCGTTACTGGGGGTGGAATCGATTGGCGGGGTGGATGTGACGACGATTTTTGTGCCGCTGATCGCGGTTATGGTGATCATTTACGGTGTGCTGGGCGGTTTGACGGCGGCTTACTGGACGGATCTGATCCAGGGGGTGTTTATCATTCTTTTGTCGGTTTTGCTGATTCCGTTTGGCCTCTGGGCGCTGGTGAAAGAATTCGGCGATCCGGCGACGATGGGTGTGATGGACGGGTTTTCGATCATGCACGACCGGGTGTCGCCCGACTATTTCAACCTGTTCAGCGGCCCGAGTGCCGGTGAATTTCCAGTGCAGTATATTGTCTCGCTGACCCTCCTGGTGCTGGTTGGTATCGTAGTGCAGCCGCACTTCATCGCGACCGGTGGTGGTTCGGCCAAGAGCGAAGATGAAGCCCGGATCGGCCTGGTGGTCGGTAATTTTTTAAAGCGACTTTGCACGGTTGGCTGGGCCATCACGGCGTTGATCGCGCTTGCGCTCCTGGCGGGTAATGCGGAGATCGCCCAGAATCCGGATTATGTCTGGGGCGTGGCATCGCGGGAAATTCTCGGGCCGTTGAAGTTCGGGCTGGTGGGACTGATGCTGGCCTGCCTGATCGCCGCGCTGATGAGTTCGGCGGACTGTTATATGATCGTGACTTCTGCGCTGGTGGTGCGGAATATTTATGCTCCCTACGTCAATCCGAATGCGTCGGAGAAAAAATACGTGCTGGTCGGGCGGATCACCGGGCTGATTATCATTGTCGGAGCGGCAATTTACGCTCTAGTGATGTCCGATTTGTTCGGGCAATTCAAGATGGCTGTGGAGTTGCCGATTCTGTTCGCTGCGCCTTTCTGGGTCGGGATGATGTGGCGGAGGGTCAACACCCGTGCGGTTTGGATCACGATGACTTTCTCGTTCCTGTTCTTTTTTGTGTTGCCGGTTTTGCTGCCGAAAATTATGCCGGGATTGCGTTCCAGCCAGGGATTGGCGGCACAGACGTTGGTCACAACGAAGACTTTTTCCCGCCCTGCCACGGCTGCGGACGTCGCGAAGCGGGAAGGCTGGGAGGAGGCCACCGAAGACGCGAAGGAAAAATATTCCGGGGACACTGAAAAGATGAATTCCGTGCTGGCGAAAATCGGCGCTGCTCCACCAGTTGCCGTTTTGGGCGAGCCGATTGAATTGACTCTGCGGAGCGGAGGCAACGCGATTTTCTGGCGGGACGGACTGGATCCAGTCGAGGGATCCGGGCTCGAGGAAGTCGAGCGCAGGGAAGAGGATGGCATGGACATTCTCGTGCAGCGGCAAACCGGCGAGATGGTCGGCAAAGGGGCATTGAAGATTGATTTCCTGATTTATCACTGGATGGGCATCGATCTCTCGACCGCTTCCAAGGCCACCCTCGAGACGCTTCGTCTGCCACCTCGCGTTCTGTTGCCGTTCCTCATTTTGATCGTCGCCAGCTTCTTTACAAAGCGGAACAGCAAGGAGGCCCTTGATCGGTATTATGCGAAAATGCGGACGGAAGTTGACCCGGATCCCGAGAAGGACACCGAAAAACTGGCAGCCTCCTACGCCAGCCCGGAAGACATCCCGGGAGGGCGGAAAAAGTTGTTCCCGGGCACGGATCTGGAATTGTTGAAGCCGCGCCCGAAAGACATCCTCGGTTTCCTGGCCGCCTGCGCCGCCTGCGTCGTAATCATTCAATTGCTGGTTTGGCTGGCAAACATTGGAGCGTAAAAACGGTCCAACAGGGTTGGTTCGGCGAACAGACCCTGTTGGTTCGACTATCCGGATTCGGACTAAGACGGGGCCGGGTTTGTTCGAAGCCGGTGCCGGTAAACGGCGAAGATTGCGACCGCAGCGGTCGCGGCACCAACCAGGTTCGCGACGAGATCCCATCCAGTGTTTTCGTAATCTCCGACGTTGGTTTTGGGAAGGATCAGGACGGCTAGAAATTCGACGACTTCATTCAAGGCACCAAAACCCATTCCGGCCGTGGCGCAGAGAGCCAAAAGTCCGAACGTTGGTCGAAGGGGGGCACCGCCGATTCGACAAACTCGATGGCTGAGTGCCTGCCAGCAGGTCCAGGTGACCAGGCCGACGCCGAAACCGTGAACCAATTGGTCATATTTCAGGTAGCCGGGTAGAATCCGCCAGTTGTAGAGAACCGCTGTCGTGTCGGTGGAATGCCAATGTCCGGGAATATGGATGATGCCGCCAAGCATGTGAGAAAGCCCCCAGATGCTGAACAGGCAAAGCAGGGGAAAGCTGAGTCCCGCCCGCCGGTAGACCCCCAGGGTGGCCGCAATAATCATGGCCATGACGAACAGGTAGATGATGAATTCCAGATTTCGACGGGCGATGATTACGGCGGCGGCAACCAGAATATAGGCGATCGTGAAAATCAGAACGGCGCGAAGCTGTTTCGGTGTTGCGACATGCTGCATTTTCTCAGCCATTTTTTTGGTTGGGGGGAGTCCGGGAGTCACCTTTTTTCGTCGTTCGACCCGTGCCGAATTTCAGGTAAGGTCGGTAGAGTTTATCACGTTCCGGTTTTATGAAGAATCTTCTCGCCATTTTTTTATTAACCCTGGTTGGATGCGTGGAAGCGGCTGATCGCCCGAATGTCGTGGTCCTGCTCGCGGACGACCTGGGTTGGCAGGACATTGGCTGTTATGGCGGCCCGGTGAAAACACCGGCCCTGGACGAACTGGCGAAGAACGGAAAGCGGTTCACGAATTTCTATTCCGGTTGCGCGGTATGCTCACCGTCGCGCGCGGTTTTGTTGACGGGTCGGCATCATATTCGGGCCGGGGTTTACAGCTGGATTCACGACGCATCGCAGAATTCACATTTGCTGGAACGGGAGGTAACACTCGCTGAAATATTGAAAAAGGCCGGATATTCGACCGCCCATGTCGGGAAATGGCATCTCGGGTTGCCCACGACCGAGCGGGACAAGCCGACGCCGGGTGAGCACGGTTTCAACTACTGGTTTGCAACCTGGAACAACGCGGAGCCGAGCCATCGCAATCCGAAAAATTTTATCCGGAACGGGGAACCGGTCGGGGAAATTGAGGGGTATTCCTGCCAGATTGTAGTGGACGAAGCGATTCGGTGGCTGGAAACGCGCCCACAGAATGAAATCACACCATTTTTCCTGAACGTTTGGTTTCACGAACCTCACGCACCGATTGCTGCGCCGGATGAAATCGTGAATGAATACCAGGACCCGAACTGGAAACCGCCAAAGCAAAAGCCGAACGCGAAGAGGCCGGGACCGAAGCAGGATCCGGCGGCGGTTTATTCCGGCACGATTGACAATACCGATCGCGCAATCGGCCGGCTGCTGAAGCGCCTGCCGAAGGACACGCTGATTATTTATGCATCTGACAACGGGAGCTATCGCGATGATCGCACGGGCGGATTGCGGGGACGCAAGGGGCAGAACTGGGAGGGTGGAATCCGGGTGCCGGGGATTTTTTACTGGCCCGAAAAGATTGCGGGCGGAATGGAAATTGATGAACCAGCCGGGCTGGTGGATGTCCTTCCCACGGTGTGTGGGTTGCTGGGTTTGGAAAAGCCGGATGGTGTACACCTGGATGGCACGGATCTGACTCCGCTTCTGGGACGCGGGCCCCGTGCTGATGCCGCGACTTTTGAGCGCCGCCAGCCGCTATACTGGCACCTGCAAAAATCGCGCCCAATCGTGGCGATTCGGGACGGAGACTGGTCACTCGTGGCCGACCCGGATTACGAGTTGTCGACCAGCAACATGTTTATGGAGGAATGGATCCCCAAGATCAAGAAGGGCGGCTACACCAATTTCCAGTTGTTCAATTTGAAGACTGATCCGAACCAGGAGGCCAACCTGGCAGATAAAGAACCGGAGCGTCTCGCGAAGATGAAAGCGCAGATGCAGGAGATCAACGCGAGCGTAATGGCGGACGGGGCGGATTGGCATTTGAAGTAGATGCGGACGTTGATTTTTTTTGTGATGGATCTTCGGAAGTTGGTAGGCGCGTTGTCGGTTTTGGCGATCGCGTTGTTGTCAGGTTGTGATGACAAAGCTGGATGGACTGATGAATCCGATCCGGATGTCGAGAGGTCACACCAGCGGATGTTGATTGAACTGGAAGAAATTCGTCGCCGAACGCCGGATGAAAACCCGTTCATGGGAGATGCTGCTACCCGGGAACTGCGGATGAGACTCGCTAATTTCGGCGGGTTGATGACTGCCGACGATAAATTTGATGCCCATATGCGTCTGGGAATCGGGGAACTCAATCTCGGGAACGAACGGGAGGCGATTGCAAATCTGGAAGCAGCGATCGAAATGGGAGATGAAGCAGGAATTCAGATCTCCGAGAAATACGAAGCTTTGTATTTCCTTTCGATCGCCTGGCTGCGGCTTGGTGAAACCGCAAATTGCTGCCGATCTCCATCACCGGAAAGTTGTATCGTTCCGCTACAGGGGGACGCCCTTCATTCGGATCCGGAAGGCTCGGAAAACGCATTGAAATACTTGGAACAGATGCTCGAAATCGGCCTTGATGCGGGGAGGCTCTCCGAAACTGCCTGGTTGATGAACGTGGCGACGATGACTTTGGGAAATCCGCCGGAGAGTTTGCCTGAAAATGTTCGGATCCAATGGCCGGCTGTAGGTTCCCCCGGAAGTTTTCCCCGGTTTCGAAATATCGCGGCAGACCTCGGAATCGATACCTTCAACCTTTCGGGAGGGGCAATAGCGGATGACTTTAACGGGGATGGGCTCATTGACATTGTCACTTCGAGTTTTGATACCGGGAGTGAGTTGCGGTTTTGGAAAAATACCGGGACCGGAACGTTTCTCGATCGATCGAAGGAGGCCGGATTTTCCGGGCTTTTTGGAGGCCTGAATTTGCTTCAGGCAGACTACGATAACGACGGTGATCTTGACCTGTTGGTGCTTCGCGGTGCCTATTTTTCTCGGGCGGGGCAACACCCAAACTCCCTGCTTCGGAATGACGGAACAGGCGTTTTTACAGATGTCACATATGCGACGGGCCTGGGTGTTCGGAACTTTCCAACCCAGACGGCGGGATGGGCTGATTTTGATCTTGATGGCGATCTGGATCTCTACGTTGGCAACGAATCGGAAGTCGAATTTCGTATTCCGGGGCAACTGTTTCGGAACGATGGAAGGCAGGGAAAATTCGTTCGGTTTGTCGAGATCTCAGCGGAGGCGGGTGTGGAAAATTTTCGCTTCGCGAAGGGAGTGAGTTGGGGCGATTTCAATAGCGATCGGTATCCGGATTTGTATATCTCCAACCAGGGAGAGGCGAATCGATTGTACCGGAACAACGGCGATGGCACTTTCACAGATGTGGCTTCTCAAACAGGCGTCGAAGGGCCCGCAAACAGTTTCCCGGTCTGGTTTTGGGATTTCAATAACGACGGTGCGGAAGATCTGTTTGTGTCCGATTACAACGGTCGGCCATCGGTCCGCTTTCGGTATTTGCGTGGAGAAAAACTCGGCGACGGGGAAATTTGCGGCCTGTACGCGGGAGACGGAAAAGGGAATTTTCAAAATCGCAGCCGTTCGGCCGGGCTGGATGTTCCTATGCTTCCGATGGGTAGCAACTTCGGTGATATCGATAACGACGGCTTTCCGGATTTCTACCTCGGTACGGGCACTCCGGAGTTTTCGGCGATTACCCCGAATTTGTTTTTTTTGAATCAAGGTGGCCAAAAATTCCAGGACGTAACGTGGGAATCCGGGTTCGGACATCTTCAAAAAGGACATGCTGTTGCATTTGCTGATTTCGATCAGGATGGAGACCTCGATGTGTTTGAACAAATGGGCGGGGCTTTCCCGGGAGACAAATACTACGACGCGCTTTTTGAAAATCCCGGTTTTGGGGGAAGCCACTGGATTTCTGTTCGTCTTGATGGAGTCGAATCGAATCGATTCGGGGTGGGTTGTCGACTCCGGGCGGTGATTGAAGAAGGAGGTGTTGAGCGATCGGTGTATTCGCACGTAAATTCAGGAGGGAGTTTCGGCGGAAATCCTCTTACCCAACATCTCGGCCTGGGCAGTGCGAAAGTTGTGAAGCGTCTCGAAATTTTCTGGCCTGCAACCGGAGTCACCCAGGTTTTCAAAAATGTTGAAGCAGGCCGGAAAATTCGAATCAAGGAGGGGAGTCAGCGAATTCGGTCGGAGAAATTGCGCCCCTTCCGGTTTCAATCTGCTGATTGAATTCTCTTCAGCATCCCGATCTTTTCCAGGAATCCGGCAACATCCTGCGTGCTCTTTTCCTCGAAGGCAGGCTGAGTCATGAAACTGTGACCGCCGCCCTCGTATTCGATCAGCTCAAATTTTTTGCCGAGGGCACGGGCGTTTTCTATAAAGTTGGTCTGCGGTTCGCGAAGATGGTCCCGGGTGCCGAACAGGATGAGGGTCGGCGGAAGGGGACGATCACCGGACTTGAGCAGGCGGGAGGCGGACATTTTCCTCGCGTCCGCGACCGGGTGAAGGAGTTGCCAGTCGCGGTTGTTGAACAGTTCCAGGACACTCTGAAATGCGGTAATCTGATCGGCGGGAAGATCGTGTTTTTTTCCCAGCGTGGCTGCGAGTTCTATCAAATCCGCGCGATGGTCCACCGGTCGGGCGTATTCGGCATCGGGGTCAACGATGAAAGTACGGAGATGCGGCAAAAATGCCGGGGCTTGGGCCCGGGTGCGTTCGGCGATGACGGAATTTTTCACGAACCAGATATCGATTCCGTCGAAAGCGGGGCAGTAGAGAACGAGGGCGTCGGGACTCGGGGAAACAGATTTGTCGTCATCGTCGTGCTCGAAGTGAGGGTTGAGGTGGGACTGCAGAGCGAGATCTCCGCCGCCTGATGTGCCGGTGGCGATGATTTTTGCGGGGTCGATCCCGAGTTTCCCGGCATTGGCGCGGATGAATCGAATCGCGCTCTTCGTATCGGCTACCTGGTCGCGTGGTTTGGGAAGTTTGGCGATCTCTTCGAGCGTGAGTTTGGGCAGATTGCCGGAATTTACCGGTGCGGTCTGCGGTTTGATCACGACGACGCCGCGCTTGCGGAAGAATTCGCGTTGGAATGAAATGTTGCACCGGAAAATAACGAGGGCGGGCCGCTTATCGGCCTGTGTCCAGTTGTCGGGATAATAGACGGTGAGCTTTCTGCGGGGATCTTGTTTGTAAATGTGGGAACCGGTTTTGGCCGGTTTCTGAGCGGGAAGGGGTGTTGCAAAAACAGCGAGCAGGAGGAGAGGCAAGAGCGATTTCATTGCAGGACGAATGAACAGGGGTGAATTGGAGAACCAACCCTGTTGATTCGTTTTTGTCAAAATTCAGCACTGTGGCAAGGTTTGACGATTTTGGCTAAGGGTATAGGTTAAATGATGGGAACCATGAACCTGTTGAAGGGGGGAGAGCCGTCTTCGGAGCGCCGCCCTGGAGTCAATCAATGGTGGTCACGGGAGGACCTCCGTTTCACAGAAGGAGAACTGTTGTTCGGTGGGCAATCTCTTCAGGAGATTTCCGAGTCAGCCGAAGAACCGTGTTTTGCGTATTCAGCGAATCGAATTTCGGACAATCTGGACCGGCTGCGTTGTGCGCTTTCCGGTTTGCCGAGCCGGGTGATGTTTGCCATGAAGGCGAACCGGTTTCAGCCTTTGCTGACATTTTTGAAAACGGCCGGAGTGGATGGAATCGACGTCTGCTCGCCCGGGGAACTGTTGCTGGCCCGGCAGGCGGGATTCACCGAGCAGGAGATTTCATTTACAGGCACTTCAGTTTCGGATGCCGATCTGGATGTGATTGCGCGGCACCGGGAAGTCTGGGTGAATTGTGATTCGCTCAGCTCGCTGCGTCGGTTGGGAGAGCGCTGCAAAGGGCAGGGCCGAAAGGTTGGGTTGCGGATCAACCAGCGGGTGGGAATCGCCTACGATGACAGTGATGTGTTGGACTATGCGGGGAAGGTGACGAAATTCGGGATTTACCGCGAACAGATGGAGGATGCGTTCGAAATTGCGTCTCACTACGGAATGCGGATCACGGGTCTGCATTTTCACGCCGGTTGTGGATATTTGAATCCACAGATGGACCGGTTCCGGCAGGTTTTGGAGCAGGCGAAGCCTTTCATCGAAATGGTGGATGACTTGGAGCACCTGAATATTGGCGGCGGAATCGGGGTGCCAATCAAGCCGAAGGATCAACCGCTGGATCTGGATGTGTGGCGATCCATCATCTCGGAGGTGCTGGGCGAGTCGCCGGGCTATGCGATTTGGATTGAGCCGGGGGACTACCTGGTAAAAGATGCCGGAGTGCTCCTACTGGAGGTGAACACGGTGGAGGAAAAGGGAGGCCGGAAATTTGTCGGCGTGAATGGGGGGTTCAATCTTCATATTGAGCCGGCCTTTTACAATCTGCCGCTGGTGATTGTTCCGTGTCGCCCGAATTCCTGGGCAAAGACGGAAACGGTTACGGTGGTGGGAAATATCAACGAAGCCCTGGACCAGTTTGAGGAGGAGGTGGAGTTGCCTCCGGTAATGGAAGGGGATCGCCTCGCGTTTTTGAATGCGGGCGGGTATGGTTCTTCAATGAGTTCGAATCATTGTATGCGGGGTGAGTTTTCGGAGTACTTGATTTTTTAAGCGGACTACCGCTCCCCCCCCAAATTTCACGATGACTGACGAGGAACCGGCGTCTGATGGACGCAATGAGCAAAACAAATCCGCATGGGATTCGTTGTACGCGCAAACGGATGGCCCGGTCTGGGGTGATCCGATTCCGTTTGTGAAAGAATTTGCCGAAAAGCTGGCCGAACAGTTCTCTGCGGATTCGAAACTGCTTGATGCCGCAGCGGGTGAGGGAAGGCATACGCCGCTACTGATTGATTTACCCGGTGAGACGTATGCCTGTGATGGGGCTGAGCACGCTTTGGAAAAGCTGCAGACGCTAAGTGATAATTTGAAAACCCGGCTTTGCGACTTGTCGGAGACGGGATTCGAGGACGGGCAATTTGATTTTGTTCTCCTGATCGACACGATCGAGACGCTGCCGAATGTTGAGAAAGGAATGGCGGAGATGAATCGGATCCTCAAGCCCGGCGGTTTGTTGCTGTGCAACATCCCCGGTGAAGAAGACAATATCGCAGGAGAAAATATGGAAGATTGCGGTGTACCTGACGAAGATTCGTATTGGTATGATGACAGGTATTACTACCGTTTTTTCGAGGAAGAAGAGGCGATCCAGATGGTGAACGCGGCGGGATTTTCTGTCGTGGAAAACGTGATGCGGACCTGGACGGAGAAGCCGCATCCGCACTTCCGGGAAAAAGAGCACGATCATACCAGCCGGGTGTTTTTGCTAAAGAAACGGGGATGAACGAATCACTTCCATTACCTGCTGAGGAAGTTTCGCGACTGGAAGAGGTTTGCGACGGTGACGAAAGGCGATTGCGGCGGCTCCTGAAGCGGAGGCAGTTGGGGGAACCTTTGGAGTATGTTCTCGGTTTTCAGGAGTTTCGGGGAAGGCGATTTGCAGTGGACAAACGGGTGTATATCACGGACCCGGAATTGACTCACCTCGTCGACGTGGTGGTGGACTTCGGGAGGGACTTTGCGGAGAAAACAGGTGAGCCTCCGGTGCTTCTGGAATTTGGAGTGGGCTGCGGCAGCTTGTCGATTTCCGTGAAGAAAGAATTGCCGGAAGCTCAAGTAATTGGTGTGGATTTGGATTCCGATGCGATCGCAGTTGCGCGGGAAAACGCGGCGTTTCATCACGCTGACGTATTGCTCGTGGAAAGCGATTTGTTTTCCGATTTACCGCCGGAAATCGTGCCGGATATCGTATTCGGTGATCCTCCCTGGGGCGATGACGATTGTATTTACGACGACGACCGACCGGCGTCTCACTACCACGCGATGCCGATCTTATCAGCTTTTCCAAGTGGAGGAATCACCGGATTACATGAAGCAATTTTGTCAGATATCGCAAATCGTGGGTGGGATTGTAACGTCCTCTTAAACTTGGGAATTTTGGATGGGAAGCCGGTTGAAAGACTTGCTTCGATGACACGGGAATCAGAGGTTTTTAGGTTCGACAAAGCATCAGTATTCCGTGGTATAGTCGCAACTGCTACAGATTCAGGGGGATTATGAGTGATCAAAAAACTGGCTTCAGTATCGGGCTGAAGGCGAAAATCTTTTTCGTCTTTACGATCCTGATTATTCTCCTTGTGGTCCTCTCGGCCTACCTCACCTACCAAAAAGAGAAGAACGCCTTTTGGGACGGACTGCAGGACAAACTGGTTGGGGCTTCACTCGCCGTGGACCGGATGTTGCCGGATGATTATCACGCCCGAATTGAAAACAAGAATTCGATTCCGGCGGAGGAATACGAAAAATACCGGGATATTTTCAACGAGATGGCTTGGGGAATGGGCTTCGAATACGTGTATTCCTACATGATGTTCGACGATAAGATTTACACGACGGCGTCGAGTTTCACACAGGAGGAGATGGAGGCTGGTGATGATACAGAATTTTTCTACCTGTATGAGGAACCATCTCCCGTATTGGTCGAAGTTTTCAAGTCCGGCGAAATTGGCAAGCCGGTGTTCGATCTCTACAACGACCCCGAGTACGGATATTTACAGTCGGTTTTCATTCCGCTCAAAACGGAAAATGGGAAAACGTACGTGGTCGGTGCCGATGTTTATTTTCCGGATGTGGATCAAAAGCTCCAGAAAACCTTGAATACGATTCTGGCCGGGGCCGGGGTGTTCCTGCTTCTCTTCCTGGGGGCGACTTATTTTTGTATCAACAGCATCGCGAAGCCGATCGACAGTCTACTGAAAACCGCACGGGAAGTTTCCGAGAAAAAGGATTTCAGTCTCCGCGCCGAAAAACTCACCAACGATGAACTGGGAGAACTGGTCGACGGCTTCAACGAGATGCTGGCCGAAACCGAGAAAACATATGAGGAACGGGCCCGCTATCGGGAAAAGTTGGAGACCGAAGTCGAAGAAAGGACGTCGGAACTGGTGGAAGCCCGGCAGGAAGCGGAGGAAGCGAATGAAGCGAAGAGTGCTTTTCTCGCCAACATGAGCCACGAAATCCGCACGCCCATGAACGGGATTATCGGAATGGCTGAACTGGCCCTGGAAACGGGGCTGACGTCCGATCAGCGCCGCTACATCGAGACGGTCAAGTCATCCGGCGATGCGCTGTTGAATATCATCAATGACATCCTCGACTTTTCCAAGATCGAGGCCCACAAGATGGATCTCGAGTCGATCAACTTTCAGCTCCGGGACGATCTCGGGGATTGCATGGAATTGCTGGGATTCCGGGCCCAGGCGAAAGCACTGGAGCTCGCCTGCCATATTCACCCGGATGTGCCGGAGTACCTGATCGGGGATCCGGGCCGGTTGCGTCAGATCATCGTGAATCTCGTGGGCAACGCCATCAAGTTTACTGCAGAAGGGGAGGTGGTTGTCGACGTCGCTGTCAAATCGCAGAAAGATGAGGAAGTGGAGCTGAATTTCAGCGTCGCGGACACGGGCATAGGAATTCCTGAAGAAAAGCAGGCACGGATGTTTGAATCATTCGAGCAGGCCGATACGTCCACTACGCGGGAATACGGTGGCACCGGCCTCGGGCTCGCAATTTCACGACAGCTTGTCGAATTGATGGGTGGGAAAATCGAAATCGAGAGTGAAGAAGGGAAAGGGACCACTTTTCGGTTCACTGCACGGTTTGGAATTCAAAAAGATCCCGTGATTCGCGGACAGGTTGATTTGGAGCCGCTGAACGGGAAGCGGGTCCTGATTGTCGACGACAACGAAACCAATCGCGAAATCCTGCTGGAGTTGGCGAAGAATTGGGGGCTGAAAGCTACTGAAGTCAAAGGAGGAGAGCAGGCAATCCAGGAACTGGAACGCGCCAAGAACGGCGGTGCTCCGATCGAACTGGTGATGACCGACCTGTGCATGCCCAAGATGGATGGGCTCGATCTTGCTCAATTTATTCGCGATCACGAAGATCTCGCCAAAGCCCGCGTCATTCTCCTCAGTTCGGATCCATCTGCCGAATTTCGCAACCGCGCCACCGAAATTGGAGTCAAAGCCTTCCTTTCCAAGCCGATCCGGCAAAGTCATTTGCTGGATGCCATCGCGGAGGCCTTCGATCAAAAGCCTTCAGAATCCTCTTCCAGCAGGAAGCGGTCAGGAGCCGGTGAAGAAACTCGATCCTTCCGCATTCTGCTCGCCGAGGACAATCCGGTAAACCAGGAAACGGCTACGCTCCATCTCGGGAAACTCGGGCACAGTGTAACGATCGCCCACAACGGCAAAGAAGCACTCGATCACACCGAGAAAGCCGATTTCGATTTTATTTTTATGGACGTTCAAATGCCGGAAATGGATGGCTTCGAAGCGACCGCCGCTATCCGCAAACGGGAAAAGAAGACCGGTGCTCATCTCCCAATCGTCGCCATGACGGCCCACGCCATGAAAGGGGATGAGGAGCGTTGCTTGAAAGCCGGAATGGACGATTACATCGCTAAGCCGATCCGGCGAAAGGAACTCGTCAATACGATCGAAAGAGTTGCCGAAAAATTTCTCCAGGAATCAGTTTCATGAGCCAATCCGAAACCCTCAGTTTTGACCGCGAAGAAGTCCTCGAAGAATTCGACAACGATCTCGTGTTGCTTGGCCGAATGCTGGAAGTCTTCCGCGGGGATTGCGACAACCGTCTTCCCAAAATCAAAGCCGCTTTCGAATCCGGCAAACTGGATACCCTCGCTGATGAGGCGCATGGCATCAAAAGCGGAGTCGGTAATTTTTTTGCGTCCCAATCCTACGAAACCGCTTCCGCCCTGGAGGTTGCCGGCCGGGATGGGAATTCGGAGGCTATCGGCCCACTGATCCAAAAACTGGAATCTGAACTCGAGGTCCTGAAAAAAGATATCGAAGAAACCTGTCAAAACAGCGGTTAACGATACCTGCGATTCGCCTCAGGATACCTCTCCCCTCGATGTCCTTTCACGAAAAACCAAGACCCGATCGGGAAGAATCCGACGAGTATCGTCCGGACAACGGGGCTATTGATGAGACCCTGCCGATCAGTTACTCCGTCAACAAGTACGGGGAAACAATCTGTCACTCCGACGATGCCGGTAAAGCGGACGACGATGGCGAGTCAATCGGTGGAAGGTATGGCCTGATTCGCCTGATTGGTCGGGGAACATTCGGATCCGTGCATCTAGCCCACGACAACCAGTTGGAACGTGAGGTTGCTGTCAAAGTTCCCAATATCGCCTATTCCGATGATACCCGGAAAAACGTCGAGGACGCCTTCCTTCGGGAAGCACGACAACTGGCAAAAATCTCCCATCCCAATATCGTCACCGTTCACGATCTCGACTTCAACGACGAAGGTTGCTACGTCGTGTCCGAATTCATCGACGGTCCGGATCTGAACCGTTGGATGCAGGACAACTTTCCAACCTGGCAGGAAAGCGCCCGAATGATCGCCGCTGTGGCAGACGGACTCGCTGCAGCTCACGTGGAAGGCGTGATTCATCGCGACGTGAAGCCGGCCAATATCATCATTTCCGAACGGACCGAAGGTTCCATCCCGATCCTCTGCGACTTTGGTCTCGCCCTCAGTGAATCGACCATCGGCAGTTCCGGTGCCCGCAAGGGCGACATCAGTGGCACGCCCAACTACATGTCACCGGAACAGGCCCGCGGCGAGGGTCACCGCATCGACGGTCGCACCGATATCTATTCACTCGGCGTCGTTTTTTACCGGATGCTGACCGGACAACTCCCTTTCATGGCCCGAAACATCGCGGACCTTCTTGAAGAAATTCTCGAGGAGGAACCCAGGCCACCCCGCCAGTTCGTCAAAGGCCTGCCGCGGGAACTCGAGGAGATTTGTCTCAAGGCGATCGCCAAACGCCTTCGGGACCGTTACACAACCGCCGGTGACTTTGCCGAAGACTTGCGTGCCCTGCTGAAAAAAGAAGAATCCGCGAGCCTCGCCGCAGCTGCTG
>JABDJT010000543.1 GCA_013003335.1 Verrucomicrobiales bacterium
CGTTCGGCATGCCGTTCCAGAACCACAGGGAAATCGAATAATCATCGCCGAGATCCGCGACGCGCGCGCGCAGGCGGTCGTCCACGAAATGCGCCGACCGGTTTTTTTCGCCGTCTTCGCAGAAATAATCCGAGCGCGGACCCTCGAGGAAAAACGTGATCTGCGGCTCGTAGACGGCGTCGCGATTGTTGCCGGAGGAATCGACTGCGAGCGGTCCGGCAAATTCGTCGAGCCGCCAGTAAGCGGACGGTTTCAATTCGAGAATCGCATTCGTGGCCGGACCGCGGCTCAGGTCGACCGATTTTCGTGATTTTCCGCTGACATTTTCGAGAAGCCGGATCGCCGTGGCCGTGATTTTTGGTTCGGCTGAGACCTCCAGGCCGGCTGAACGGGCCGCCCAGGTGTTGTATCCGCCGAACAGGTGCTGCTCAGGCGGCGGAATGTATCCGTCGCCGCCGTTGGCCAGTTCAATCACCATGGTGTGCTGGATCGGGCTGGCGGCCTTGATTTTCAGGCCAGTGATCGCGTAGGTCTCATTCGGCGTCGTTGCGATCGCGATGTCTTTTCCGATTCGCAGGCCCTGGATCACGATATCCGCCCGCTGCCGGGTGTGCAAAATCACGGCCTCGCGCGCGTAAACCTCAGTTTGGTTGGTCGGTTTCTCCGGATCTTCCATCGCGTCGACGATTCGCTGCGCCCACTCAAGCCGCTGCTTGTCGGGCACGCGGTAGGCGAGATCCAGCCGGGCCTCCTCCATTTCCAAATCGCGATCGGCGCTGTATTCGATTTCCTCGTAGGCCTTCAAGGCGACTTCCAGAAGCCGGTCCGTGTAATCCTGGATCGGCTCTTTTTCGTTCCGTTCCTCGGCCGGCTTCGTGTAATCGCGGCGCCAGATGTCTCCGCTGCAGCCGTGCGAAAGAATCCCCACAAACTCCGGGTTGTTCTTCGCGATTCGCTCCTTCAATCCCTCGGCGAACAGCCCGAAATAATCCGCCCCGAGCGCCTTGTCGCCGAAGTAGTGCATCGAAAAATTGCCCAAAACCGCGATCGGCTTGCCGTCCGGTGTTTGAAAGGAAATCAGCGACAGCTCGGGATCTTCCGGCCCGGATTCGCCCGCCACTTTGCTCCAGTCCCGGCCGGTGTGCATATTCGCGCGGCCCGTGGGATTTCCAAACGGGTCGTCCGCGATGTTGTCCGGCAGATGGATCCAGCGTCGCAGTGCGGTAAATTCCGCCGCATCGATGCTCCCGTAACCAGCCTTCGCCGGTTGCAGCTTTTTCTGCGCGGCTTCGACCGCCTCGACCAGCTTCTGTTTCAGAAAAGGCACGTAATTCGGGTCGGCATTCGTGCCCAGTGCGCCCATGCAGGACGGCGCGGAATGCGTGTGCGTGGCCGACATCAGCATGTTCTCAGCCGGGATCCCGGTCTTCTTCGCCGCCATTTTCTTGGCGTCGTCGAGCAGCGGCCGCGGCATCATGCAACTGTCCACCACGACAATTGCGATTTTTTCCTCACCGTCGGAGAGCACGATCGCCCGCGCATTCACTTTCGTGTGAACCGTATCGACGGATCGGCTCAGCATTCCGCCGTTGACCAGCACCGGCAGCTTTTCCGGGGTGACGTCCACGATCGCCGCGCCGACCTGGAATTCGGCCCGGGAGAAAATCGGAAAAAGAAGCAAGGCGAGTGCCGGAAGGAGAAATCGATGCATTCCTCATGGTAGAAGGAGGGGATGCGCGCGGCAATCACGCGGTCACGGATCGATTGACAGGAGGCCGGTTCCTTTTCAAGGTCTGTGCCATGAGTGAACCCGACTCCGATGATCCCAATGAACGCCGCTCCAGCGTCCGCGACCGCCTCCGCCGCCATCGCGAAGGAGAGGCCGCCGAAGATGACTCCGACAACGGCATCACCGGGGAATCCGGGCAGCCCCGGCGGCGTTCCGCGACTCGCGATCGCCTTTCGCAGTTCCGGAAATCGTCCAGTTCAGGAGGCCGAAACAACAAGCTGATCATCATCGCGGTGGTCGTCGGATTTATCCTGCTGGCGGGATATCTGTTCCTGAAATCGAGAGCCGATCGCGGACCGTTTGATGTCAATAAAGCCACCGCTGCGCAGCTCGAAACCCTTCCCGGGGTCGGCCCCGAGACGGCCAAGGACATTATCGGTGGCCGGCCCTACGCAAATCCCGACGACCTACTGAGGGTCAAAGGTATCGGAGAGAAAACACTCGAAAAGTTGAAGCCGGGTTTGACGTTTCCCGGCGAATAATTCGCGCGAAAAACGATCCAACAGGGTCAGTTTGACGAACGTACCCTGTTGATTCGAAAATTCATGAAAGAAGTCACGATTTACACCGACGGTTCCTCGCGGGGAAATCCCGGGCCGGGCGGTTTCGGGACGGTTCTGCTTTTCAACGGGCGCGAGAAACGGCTCAACGGCGGTTTTGAGAAAACCACGAACAACCGGATGGAAATCCTGGCCGCGCTTGAAGGACTCCGCGCCCTGAAAGAGCCCTGCGAGGTGACGGTTTTTTCCGATTCGAAATACCTGGTGAACGCGTTTACAAAAGGTTGGCTGGAAAACTGGAAGCGGATGGGTTGGAAACGGAAAAAGGATCAGCCTTTGAAAAACGCCGATCTCTGGCAGGAGATGGACGAAGCGATTCGCGATCACCGGATCAACTGGCAGTGGGTGAAGGGCCACGCGGGACATCGGTTCAATGAAATCTGCGATCAACTGGCCACGGAGGCCGCGGACGGGAAGAACCGGGCGGTCGACGAAGGCTACCTCGCAGAGGAGAGCGGCGAGGCGGAGCTGTTCTGATCAGGCGAGGATCGGATCGAGAACTTTTCCGTGCACGTCGGTCAGCCGGAATCGCCGGCCCTGGAATTTGTAGGTGAGTCGCTCGTGATCGATCCCTAACAAATGCAGAATCGTGGCGTGCAGATCGTGCACGTGAACCGGATTCTCCGTGATGTTGTAGCTGAAATCGTCCGTCGCGCCGTAAGTCATACCCGGCTTGATCCCCGCCCCGGCAAGGAAAATCGAGAAGCAGCGCGGGTGATGATCGCGGCCGTAGACTTCGCGGGTCAGGTTTCCCTGGCAGTAGACCGTGCGACCGAATTCGCCGCCCCAGATGATCAGGGTGTCGTCGAGCAGGCCGCGATTTTTCAAATCCCGAATCAGCGCCGCGGTCGGCTGGTCGGTGTCGTAGCACTGGCCCTTGATCTGCCCCGGCAGGTTCGTGTGCTGATCCCAGCCCATGTGAAACAGCTGCACGAATCGCACGCCGCGCTCGCAGAGTCTCCGGGCGAGGACGCAGTTGCTGGCGTAGGTGCCGCGCTTTTTGGATTCCGGTCCGTAGGCTTCGAAAACGGATTCCGGTTCGTCTTTGAAATCGGTCAGCTCCGGCACGGAAGTCTGCATGCGGTAGGCCAGTTCGTATTGCGCGATCCGCGTCGCGATTTCCGGATCGCCGAACTCGGTCAGCTTTTCCTGGTTGATCGCCGCAATGTCATCGAGCATGCGCCGGCGGATCTGTCGGTTGATGCCGGGCGGGTCGTTCAGATACAAAACCGGGTCGCCCACCCCGCGAAATTTCACGCCCTGGTGGGTCGTCGGTAGAAATCCGCTGCCCCAGAGCCGATCATAGAGCGGCTGGCCGCCCGGGCGTCCGGTGCCGGTCGAAACCATCGAGACAAAGGCCGGGAGATCGGAATTCAGCGAACCGAGGCCGTAGCTGAGCCAGCTCCCGATGCTTGGCCGGCCCGCGATCTGGGATCCGGTTTGGAAAAAGGTGATGGCCGGGTCGTGATTGATCGCCTCGGTGTGCATCGATTTGATGAAACAGAGGTCGTCCGCCACGCCGGCGATGTGCGGCAGGTTTTCGCTGATCCACGCCCCGGACTGCCCGTGCTGCGCAAACTGAAATTTCGTCGGCGCGACGGGAAACCGCTTCTGCCCCGCTGTCATGCCGGTCAGCCGCTGCCCGCGGCGAATCGAATCGGGCAGTTCCGTGTCAAAATGCTTCTGCAGCTGCGGCTTGTGGTCGAACAAGTCCAGCTGCGACGGTGCTCCGGACTGGAACAGGTAAATCACCCGTTTCGCCTTCGGCGCGAAATTCGGAAACTCCGCCGCCTGGCCGAACTCCGGTCCGAGCAGGCTTGAAAGCGCCGCCCCGCCGATACCGGTTGCGGTTTTACCGAAAAAGTGGCGGCGAGTCTGAAAGAGGTTGGGCATTGGGGAAAACTACCCTGTTTTCGCGAGGAAGGGAACCCGCGACTACGTGAGAGGAGTTCGGGATTGCAATTGCCTTGCTGGTTCCGTTTCATCGGGTTATGCCCCTGAAAATCCTCCGCATCTCCCTTATCTTTGTCTCCCTCACTGGATTCTTCGCCATCGCCGTTCTCCTGATGCCGTGGAAGAGCGCAATCGAAGCCTACAAGCTGTTCGGGATCGATATGCCGCCGACCTTTGAACATCCCTACATGGAATACCTGACGTATCTCGGCGCGGCGTTGTCGGTGTTTGTCGGGGCGCTCTATTTCATGGCGGGGGCCTGGCCGAAAAAATATGCGAACCTCATCGTTTTTCTTGGCTGGGGGCTCCTGTTCATCGGCGTGGTGGTGTTGTATCACGGCCTGCGGCTGAAGCTCCCGCCGTGGCCGTTCTATCCGGATCCAATCATCAGTTTTGTGTTCGGTGTCCTGATCCTCGTCTGTTATCGGAAGGTGAAAGATCAATTGGTGTAGCGGGCGGAAAAAAAATCCACGAACGAACAGGGTTGATTCGGCGAACGAACCCTGTTGATTCGTTCCGGCATGTCGCGTGACTCATCCCTCCCGATATTTGAAATTCAGGCCGACCTGGAATCGGCGCTGGAGGCGGAGAACGCGCGAATCGTGATCGAAGCGCCGACGGGGTCGGGAAAATCGACGCAGGTTCCGGCAATGTTGCTGGATGCGGGATTTGAGGGCGATATTTACGTTCTCCAGCCCCGCAGGCTGGCTGCGAGAATGTTAGCGCGGCGGGTCGCAAGCGAACGTGGCGGGCGCTGTGGCGACGAGGTGGGCTACCAGGTTCGGTTTGAGAACGTTGTTTCGCGCGAAACGCGGATTCGATACGTCACGGAAGGGATCCTGTTGCGGCGGTTGCTGGAAGACCCCTCGCTGGACGGCGTCGGCGCGGTGATTTTCGATGAATTTCACGAACGACACTTTTTCGGGGATGTGACCCTGGCACGCTGTCTTGGAGTGCAAAAAACCGCCCGGCCGGACCTGAAACTGATCGCGATGTCGGCCACGCTGGAGACCGGGGCGTTACTCGAATATCTGGGCGAAAAAACGGCACATTTGCAGTCCAAAGGGCGCACGTATCCGGTAAATGTCGAATACGTGCCGCCAAAAGAACGGCACAACGATGCGGTCTGGGACCATGTGGTGCGGGCGATGGCGGGTTTTTACAAGTCTCATGGGGTCAATGGACACGCGCTCGTGTTCCTTCCGGGGCGTCACGAGATTCGAAAGACGGTTTCGGCGCTGAAAAACGCGAAATGGGCGAAGCAATTCGAGATTCACGAGCTGTTTGGCGAAGCCAGCCCGAAAGAACAGGATGCGGCGGTCGGAAAGTCGAATCGGCCAAAAATCGTGGTCGCAACGAACGTCGCGGAGACTTCAATTACGATCGATGGCGTGACGCTGGTGGTGGATTCCGGGCTGGAACGGCGGGCGAGTTTTGATTCGCGGCGCGGGATTTCCACCCTGACGATCGAGAAAATCTCCCGCGCGTCGGCCGATCAGCGCGCCGGTCGGGCGGGGCGGACGGAAGCCGGAACCTGCCTGCGATTGTGGAGTGAGCGGGATCACGAATCGCGGGCGGAAGCGACCCCGGCGGAGATTCAGCGGATGGATTTGAGCGAGGCGGTGCTGGTCCTGAAAGCGGGCGGGATCGACGATGTGCGCGGCTTCAACTGGTTCGAAGCGCCCAACCCGCAGGGGCTTGAGCTGGCGATTTCGTGGCTGCAGACGCTGGGTGCGCTCGATCGCGGGGACGAATCGCTCACGCCGGTGGGCCGGGCGATGTCGAAGGTGCCGCTCACCCCGCGATTTGCCCGGGTGCTGCTGGCAGCTGCGGAATACGGTTGCCTGGACTATTTTTCCGTCATCGCTGCGGCTGCGCAGGGGCGTCCGCTGTTTCCAAAGCAGAAACGGCGTGGCTCGGACCTGACCCTGTCCGATTTTCGCGAGCCGGAGGACGGCTCCGATTTCCAGGCCCTGGTTCGGGCGTGGCAGGCCGCGGCGAGTTCGAATTTCAACCGCGACGCCTGCGACCGGATGGGCCTGATGGCGAATGCCGCCCGCGAGACCGGCCGGATGGCGGATCAGTTTTCGAACACCGTTGGGCGGCTTTCGAATCGAAATACCCAGGGCCGGGAGCCGGATGCCGCGGAGATCGCGCAAGTTTTGCTGACCGGTTTTTCCGACCGGGTCGCCATTCGAAACAGCGCCGGAACGCTGGCCTGCACGGTGGTCGGCGGGCGCCGAGGGCAGTTGGAAAAAGACAGCGTCGTGGCCGATTCCAAAACGGGTGGACGACTGTTCATCGCCGGGGAAATGATCGAAGTGGAGGGGCGCGATTTGACAGTGAAACTGAATCTCGCCACGAAGCTGGAGGAAGCCTGGCTGGCGGCGCTATTCCCTGATGATTTTGTCGAAAAAACTGGTGCGGTTTACAACGAAACGAACCGTCGTGTCGAAGCGCGGGAGGAGCGACGGTTCCGCGATCTCGTTCTGGAAAGCCGGCCTCGCGGGGAACCGCCTCCGGACGAAGCGGCCGAGCTGCTG
>JABDJT010000545.1 GCA_013003335.1 Verrucomicrobiales bacterium
GCCAAAAGCTGTGGGAAAAACGGCCCGGGATTTTTTCCAGCAAACACGGCTACTGCGCCTGCCCGGTATTGTGGAATGGAAAGGTAATCGTCAACGGCGACCACGACGGCGATGCCTACATCGTTGCGCTCGACCGGGAAACGGGGGACACGATCTGGAAAACGGATCGCCCGAACAAGACGCGCAGCTACTGCACACCGATCATTCGTGAGATCGATGGCCGAACCCAAATGATTCTCTCCGGCTCGAAATCGGTCGCCAGCTACGACCCGGATACCGGCCAGCAGCACTGGGTGATCGACGGCCCGACCGAGCAGTTCGTCGCTTCGTTGGTTTACAACGAATCTCTAAATCTCCTTTTTCTCACCTGCGGTTATCCAGAAAAACACATGCTCGCGATCGACCCGACTGGTAGCGGAAATGTGACGAAAACCCACGTCCGGTGGCGGCACACCGCCGGCGCCAGCTACGTTCCCAGTCCGATCGGAATCGGCGATTATTTTCTCGTCGTGGCGGACAACGGCGTCGCCAGTTGTTTCGACGCGAAGTCTGGCGAGCGATTCTGGCGGGAGCGGCTTTTGCCCTCTGATGCCGGCGATCCCGGTCACAGCGCGTCGATCATTTCCGCAAATGGTTTGGCCTATTTCACGTCCGATGCGGGATGGGTAACAGTCGTCAAACCCGGCATCAATCTTGAGATCGTCGCGCAAAGCCAGGTCGGCGAAGAAGTCTACGCGTCGCCCGCGGTGTTCGGAAATCAACTGTTCATTCGAGGAGAGAAACACTTGTATTGCATCGGGAAATGAAATTCGTCGTCGTTAGTTTTCTCCTCCTGGCCGGCCCGATTTTCGGTCAGGAAAAAGCGGCTCCATTTCGACTATCCGTTCCGCCGAAAATCTATGCGGTTCCCGGTGTCCCGGTCAGTCTGTATTTTCAGAATGCCGTTCCCTCGCAAAAACCGGATGGCCTGAAGTTCGAAGTGAAATGTACCGTCGGCGAAGTTGAGGAACGCCGCTGGATTCTCACAGCCAATCATTCGCAGGTTGGAGAACACGATCTGACGCTCACCGCCACCAGCGCAGATGGAGGGCAGAAATTCGATTCGGTGATGACGAAAATCGTCGTTGTCCCGCAGACGGCAGGCGGAAAAATCGATCGCGAAATCCGGCTCGTGATTGTCGGGGACAGCCTGACAAACGCCTCGCTCTACCCAAACGAACTGTTCCGCCTGCTCCGCACACCCGGCTATCCGCAGACGCGATTCATCGGCCGCCATCATCCGGCTGCGGCTGCCGAAGGAGTTTGGCACGAGGGCTACGGCGGCTGGACATGGGCGCGTTTCATTTCAAAATGGGAACCCGGCAACACCGCGAAAGACAAAACCGGCAATAGCCCGTTTTTGTTCAGACCGGAAGGCGCAATAAAACCGGAACTCGATTTTCGCGCCTACTTCGGCGCCCACTGCGACGGTCGGCCGCCGGATTATGTGATCATTTTGCTGGGCATCAATGACTGCTTTCATCCGGATCCAAAGGACCCGGAAGCCGTAAAAGCAAGAATCGATTTGATGTTGGAAAACGCGGAAATTTTTCTCGCGGCCCTGCGAAAAGCCGCGCCCGAAACGCAAATCGGCGTCTGCCTGACGACCCCTCCAAATCTTCGCGAAGAAGCGTTCGAGGCAAATTACAAAGGCAAATACACCCAGCGCGGCTGGCGCAGAATTCAGTTCGAGTTGGTCGAACGGGAAATCGAGCACTTCAAAAATCGCGAGGACGAAAACATTTTTCTTGTCCCGACATCGCTGAATCTCGATCCGCTGAATGGCTACCCGGAGGGCAACGGCGTTCACCCCAACGCTGCGGGATACACCGAAATTGCGAATTCAATTTACGGCTGGCTCAAAAGCCGATTTTCATCTCAGAAATAAAACGATTCAACAGCGTCTGTTCAACGAACGTACCCTGTTCGATCGGAAATTGAATCTCGCAGATTGATTCTGAAACGGCTAGGTTACCGGTTCTTCCCCGCCACTTTGATGAAGATTTCACCTCCCGATTTTTCCAAATTCCCGCCGGTCGATCAGGTTGGCATTGCCGAGCGCGCAGCGCGTTTTCAGACGCGCAGCATCAAGACTGACGCGAAACATTCCGGCCTGCGGACGGTCCTGAAAATGATCGATTTGACAACACTGGAAGGGGCCGACACGCCGAACAAAGTTCGCCAATTGTGTTACAAAGCCGGGCACCTTCACGACTCGATCCCGAATCTGCCGCCGACCGCAGCGGTCTGTGTGTATCCGCCGTTTGTGAAAGTCGCGCGCGAGGCACTGGGCGATTCCAGCCCGGTAAAAATCGCGGCGGTGTCCACGTATTTTCCGAGCGGGCAATCGACCCGGAAACAGAAACTTGAGGAAACGAGACGGGCTGTCGGCGATGGCGCGGATGAAATCGATATGGTCATCTCGCGCGGGAAATTTCTCAGCGGCGAATACGATTTTGTTTTCGATGAAATCGCCGCAGTGAAAGAGGCCTGCGGAGACGCGCGGCTGAAAGTCATTCTCGAAACCGGCGAGCTCGCCACGCTCGATAACGTCCGCCGCGCCAGCGATATTGCGATCCTGGCCGGGGCGGATTTTATCAAAACTTCGACTGGAAAAATTGCCTCGGCCGCGACGATACCGATCACGCTGGTGATGCTGCTGGCAATCCGCGATCACTTTTTCAAAACCGGCCGGATGATTGGGATGAAGCCTGCCGGGGGAATTTCAAAGGCGAAGCTGGCACTGCATTATCTCGTGATGGTGAAGGAAACGCTCGGCCCCGAATGGCTTACGAACGAGTGGTTCCGCTTCGGCGCGAGCAGCCTCGCAAATGATGTGCTGATGCAAATCGCGAAACTGGAAGACGGGCGTTACCAGGCCGCACCGTATTTTTCGAAGGACTGAATTAAGGTTCACCCCGTCGTTCGCAAGCCGCTGGCGATCGCGCTGATCGAGAAAATTAAATCGCGGGGAAGCGTTTCCGGTTCGTCCTCCCGGAACCGCCATTCGCGAAGCAAATCGACTTGCTGCAAGTGGAGCACTCGAAGGGGTTCTTCCCGAATGTTGATCGTCTTGGCGTAGCGGGGGCGACGCTCATGGATGGGCGTCGGGAACAGGTCGGCCAGTCGATCGCCGAGCAATTGGTGTTCGTTCTCGATCCGTCCCATGAAATTTTCCCGAACCTCCTCCTCTTTGACGAGGCCGGCGTAGGCCCTCATCAGGTCGAGGTGAGCGCTGAAATGATTCGTCTCGATCCCAGTGAACACGTAGCGGGCGAAGGTGGATTTTCCAATTTTCTCACACAGCTCCTGGTAGCCGGCAGGATTCTCGGTGCGGATTGTTTCAAGGGCGGTTCCGGCTCCGTACCAGCCGGGCAGATAAAACCGGGCCTGGGTCCAGCTGAAGACCCACGGAATGGCACGTAGATCATCAAGGCTCGCTCCTCCGGTGCGGCGGGAAGGACGCGAACCCATCTGAGTCAGTTCGAGGGCATCAATCGGCGTGGCCTGCCGGTAGAAGGTCATGAATCCATCTGCTTCCAAAAGCTCGCGATACTTTTCATGACTGGCTTCGGCGAGGCGGGGGAAAAGGTCGAGGCCGAAGTCTACCTCCGGCTCGCCGCGGAGGTGTTTGACCGTGGTTCGCGTGACGCAGGCCTCGAGAGATTCGAGGTTGTAGGCGGCGTTGGCGGGATAGGCGTATTTTTTTGCGATGGTTTCACCCTGCTCGGTCATTCGAAAATCGCCGGAAAGCGATCCGTGAGGCAGCGCGCGCATGAACCAATTGGTCGGCCCGGCTCCGCGACTGATGGTGCCTCCCCGACCATGGAAAAACCGGATTTTCACGCCGTGCTTTTCAGCGGCCTTACTGATGGATTCCTGGCCGGAACGCAGCCCCCACTGGCTGGCGACAATTCCCGCGTCCTTGTTGCTGTCGCTGTAACCGATCATGACCTGCTGCAGCGGCCTTTCGGAATCGGAGGTGATGGAAAGATTTCGCTTTGTGACCGGATGAGCCAGATAGGCGTCCACAATCCCGGCAGCGTTTTCGAGATCCTCGAGGGTTTCAAACAGGGGAACAACCTGCAGGAGGCAGGTGGGCTTTCCGTCGATATCGACGGTGAGCCCGGCTTCCCGCGCGAACAAATGTACGACCAGCAAATCGGAAAGTTGGCGGGTCATGCTTACGATCAACGAACCGAGCCCGGCATTCCCGTGCTTTGAATTATGCTCCGCCAATACCCGATAGCAATCCCGCACGGCATCGGCTTCCGGCCCGGCGGATTGGTTGGGATGTAGAAACGGACGCGAGGATTCGAGCTCTTTCGAGAGAAACTCGATCCTTTCGTCTTCCGGCCATTCGGCAAACGACGCTCCGTTTTCGAAGTCCGCCTTTTCCAGTAACTGGCCGAGAGCCCGGTCATGGAATGCACTGTTCTGGCGCACATCCAGATCGGCGAGATGAAAGCCGAAAGCAGTCAACTTATCCAGGATCGGATCGACGATATTCGCGGCGAGTCGGTGGGCGCGAATCTCCTCGAGGGAATCGCTCATCACTTCCAAATCGGAGCGGAGATCGTCCGGAGTTTGCGTGTCAAATTGATCCAGTTCGGCCCGCAAAAGGTAGCCGAACGCCCGCCACGGTTCTTCCGGATTTCGACCGAGAATGTAGTCGCCCTCGCCTCCGAGTTTCACCGCAAGCTCGCCGATCCGGTTCAGTAGCCGGGCGGGCGGCTCGTGGGCCGGGGCCGAAACGGTAAGGCGGTAGGCGGCATCGGCCAGCTCGCGGCGATACAGCTTGATGGCTTGTCGGCGCAGTTCCGCCAACGTCTGCCGGGTGGTTTCCGCTGTTACGAACGGATGGCCGTCACGGTCACCGCCGATCCAAAGGCCGAATCGAACCCGGGGCCCGATTCCGGCATCGCGCAGGGTTTTCAGATCGAAACCGCAGCAAGTCCAGGCATCGCGAAGCCGCTCGTCGATTTTTTCGAGGGTATCGGGAAAAACTTCGCGGAGATAAAACAGCACGTTGCGAAGTTCGCGTTCCACCGTGGGTCGCTCCGTGTGAATCTCGCCGGTGTTCCAGAGCCCTTCCAGCGCGGTGAGAAATTGACCGTGAGCGAAATGTTTCTGTCGCTCCGTGAGATTCCAGGCATGCATTTCCAAGAGCCGATCGTAGAGCGCACGGTGGCGTTCCCGGACGCTGGGGCGCTTGGCTTCGGTGGGGTGTGCAGTAAAAACCGGCTCAACCCGCACGAATCGCATCGCGTCCGCAATTTCCGCTTCAGTGAAACCGCGGTTCTTCAGCGCCATCAGGCTGCGCGGCCACATCCCCTTTTCTCCCTCGGGTCCCTTCGCATTCTCGCGTTCGACCCGGGCTTCCAACGCGACCTGCTCCTCCACCATGTCGAGAAGCTGGAATGCGATGGAATAAACTTCGGCAACATCTTCAGGATTCGCTTTCGCGTCCGCCGCGTCGCCTTCGCCGATCCACGGTAATAACGGAGCTAACTTGGAGTCGCCGCACGAAATCAGGACCTCCTTCAGAGCGTTCATGATTTCAACGACACGCTCATCGAGTGATTCCAGCTTTCGGGAAACAATGTTGGCTGTATCGGGAGTGGATTCGGACGTGGTAGCCATCTATCGAGACCATTCGGCCAGAATTTGGATTTCCTCCAGTCTGGATTCAATCAAGCTGGTAAATCAAAATCCGTGACATCCGGATTCAACTTTGCGACCGTTGGACAAAATGCCCAAATCGAGGAAAATAACCAACGACTGGCCTTACGCACCCGCGCCTGAAGCCGCAAAAATCGCCAAGGTGGCGAAGCGCTACGATCATTTCATCAACGGAAAATGGACGGCGCCGAAAAGCGGTGAGTATTTCAAAACGACGAACCCCGCAAACAACCGGAAGCTTTCAGAAGTCGCGGACGGGAACGAAGCGGATGTCGATGCGGCGGTGAAAGCAGCTCGCGCCGCCTACGAAGGTTCGTGGGGAAAAATGAGCGCGCGGGAACGCGGAAAATATGTCTACCGAATTGCGCGGTTGATGCAGGAACGGGCGCGGGAATTTGCGATCATCGAAACGCTCGATGGTGGCAAGTCGATCCGTGAATCACGTGACATCGATGTCCCGCTCGCAGCGAATCACTTTTTCTACAACGCCGGCTGGGCGGACAAACTGGATTACGCCTTTCCGAATCGAAAACCGAAAGCGCTCGGAGTCGCAGGCCAGGTGATCCCGTGGAATTTTCCGTTGCTGATGGCGGCGTGGAAAATCGCACCCGCTCTCGCGACGGGAAACACGGTGGTCCTAAAACCGGCCGAAACGACTCCGCTCACCGCATTGAAACTGGCCGAAATCATCGAAGATTCCGGGTTGCCGGATGGCGTGGTGAACATCGTGACCGGTGCGGGCGAAACGGGCGCGGCGGTCGTGAATCATCCGGACGTGAACAAGGTTGCATTCACCGGCTCGACCGCGGTTGGAAAACTAATTCAGAAATCCGTCGCCGGATCGGACAAACGCGTCACGCTCGAGCTCGGCGGCAAAGCGGCGAACATCATTCTCGAAGACGCCGCGATCGACCAGGCGGTCGAGGGAATCGTGAACGGAATTTATTTCAACCAGGGCCACGTTTGCTGCGCGGGCTCGCGATTGTTCGTGCAGGAATCCGTTTTCGATGAAGTGATGTGGAAGCTGAAACGCCGCATGGAAACGCTGATCGTCGGTGATCCGCTCGACAAAAACACCGACATCGGCGCGATCAATTCGAGGGAACAACTCAAGACGATTCAGAAACATCTGAAAGCCGGAGTCGAAGACGGCGCGGAGATGTTTCAGCCAAAATGCGATTTGCCATCAAGCGGGAACTGGTGTCCACCGACCGTTTTCACGAACGTGGCGCAAAGTTCACGCATCGCGCAGGAAGAAATTTTCGGCCCCGTCCTCGCGGTGCAAACATTTCGCACCGTTCCCGAGGCCATCGAAAAAGCGAACAACACGCCCTACGGTTTATCGGCTGGAGTTTGGTGCGATAAAGGCGCCCGACTTTTCCAACTGACCGGCGCGCTCGATGCGGGAGTTGTCTGGGGAAATACCTACAACCAGTTCGATCCGACCTCGCCGTTTGGCGGATTCAAAGAGAGTGGATTCGGTCGCGAAGGCGGGCTGCATGGGCTGGCTGCGTATTTGGAACTGTGAAAAAATGAGAATTCAGGAACGTAGGATGGCTCTCCAGAGCCGTCATCGCAACCCCGGACGGAGACTCTGCAGCTGGACTAGATCTGACGGCTCTGGAGAGCCGTCCTACGCCCGCGACCTACGCGATTTTAAAAGCTAAAACCATGAGCAGACTCGAAATTTTGAAGACTTACAAAATCTACATCGGCGGCAAATTCCCGCGCACGGAATCCGGCCGCTACTACGTGCCCGAGGGAAAAGGCGGTAAGCCACTGGGGAATATTTGCCAAAGCTCGCGCAAAGATTTTCGAAATGCGGTCGTCGCGGCGCGTTCGGCGCTCGGAGGCTGGGCAACGCGGGCGGCGTTCAATCGCAGTCAGATTTTATATCGAATTGGCGAAATGCTGGAAGGACGCAGCGCTCAGTTTGAAGCGGAATTGCAGCAGCAGGGCAGCTCCGCTTCCGCCGCCACAAAAGAAGTCCAAGCGGCCATAGATTTGTGCATTTATTACGCCGGTTGGTGCGACAAATATCAGCAGGTTTTCTCCTCTGTGAACCCGGTTTCGAGTTCGCATTTTAACTTCTCGATTTACGAACCTGTCGGTGTTGTCGCGGCGATTGCGCCGGAAAAATCATCGGTCGCGGGATTGCTCGGAACGGTTTTGCCCACTATCGCGGGCGGAAATTCGTGCGTAGTGTTGGCTTCTGAAAGCAAACCGCTCTGCGCGGTAACCCTCGCTGAAGTGCTGGCGACATCGGATTTGCCGGGCGGCGTGGTGAATTTGCTTACTGGAAATCGCGAGGAATTGTTGCCGTGGATGATCGGTCACATGGACGTGAATTCGTTCGTCGCCTCCGATCTCACGGACGAGCAAGTTGCGAACGCGAAAGCCGCGTCGATTTCGAATTTGAAGCGGATTGTGATTTCCAAAAATGATCCGGCAAAGGAGGAGTCGCCCTATCCGATTTTGGCGACGCAGGAGGTGAAAACAACCTGGCATCCGATCGAGTCGAGCATCGCGGGTGGCGGAAAATATTGAGCAAAAAACGAATCAACAGGGTTGTTCATCGAACAGACCCTGTTGATTCGTAGAGGCGTCCTTTTCAACTTCCACCACCGAGCGCCCGAACGAGCGCAAGATAATCGGCCAGGGCCTGCTCGTGAAGCGCGATGGCTGCGCGTTCGGCGGCTAGCGTTCGGCGTTCGGCTTCGAGGACGTCGATTTGGGAGACGACTCCGGCTTCGAAGGATTCGCGGGTGTTGGTGCGGGCTTTTACGAGGGCGGCGACTTCATTCTCCACGGATGATTTCTGGCGCCGGCGATTTTCGAGATTGATGTAGGC
>JABDJT010000076.1 GCA_013003335.1 Verrucomicrobiales bacterium
TATCAGTACCCACCAGCGCGCTGCCGTAGTCATCGACAACATATTCATACGGGAGCCCTCTAATTTTGAACTTCGTGCCAACCGGGTATCGGGACCAGTCAGCAGCCGCGCTGCGGATCATTCCAAATTTTAATTCAGATCCATCTGCGCACTTCGTGCCGTAAACCAGGCTGTCAGCCTCTTCGTGGCAATAAGCCGTGGTTCGTACCAGGCGAAAATCCGTAGCAGTATGCGAATTCGACTCCATCACTTCCCCGGTATGCAGTACGGTCAGAGGCTCGGCCGGTCCCACTTTACCAACCACGGCTGGTTGCAATGGAGTTGTATTCTCTGCGATCGAAAACTCTTCAGCAGGAGCGGTTTGAGCCGGAGCAGATTTTTTGAAAGGGGACGATGAAAAGGGAGAGAAACCGAGCGCCCGGCTGCTTTTGCAAGCCGGTGTCGTCAATACCAAGATCGCTGCAAAAACAGCGCTGACCCAGATGCCCCTCATTCAGTGATCGAAAACAGTCCGATAGTCATAGCGGGATTGCAGAGGCAGGTCAAACTCAAATTGGCCTGAATCTCCCTTGGGGACGGGCAGGAAAGATCGCGGGAATCCCACTTTTTTGGCCTTGCGGGTTACCGGATTCAGTCTTTTCTATGGCCTCTTTTCCCATGAGCGAAGCAAACACGAACACCACTCACAAAATCGCAGTTCTCCCGGGTGACGGGATCGGCCCGGAATGTATGGCGGAGGGACTCAAGGTGCTGGACACAGTTTCCGGTAAATTCGGGATTTCGTTCGAAACAGAAGAAAAAAAAGTCGGAGGCGCGGCCATTGATGACTCCGGATCGCCACTCCCGGCTGACACTTTGGCAGCCTGCGAGCGAGCCAATGCGATTCTTTTTGGATCGGTCGGAGGTCCCAAATGGGAAAACCTGCCGCCGGACCAGCAACCGGAGCGGGGAGCCCTGCTTCCCTTGCGAAAACATTTCGGGCTGTTTGCCAATCTTCGACCGGCCGTCTGCTTTCCGGCCCTGACTCACGCCTCACCGGTGAAGGAAGAGCGAATTGCCGGGGGATTCGACGTGCTTTGTGTCCGGGAGCTGACTGGTGGAATTTACTTCGGTGAGCCAAAAATGATTGAGGAGCGGGACGGCGAGAAGGTGGCTGTGGATACAATGATTTACCGACAAAGCGAAATCGAACGGATCGCTCATGTCGCGTTTTCCGCGGCGCAAAAACGCGGAAAAAAATTGACGTCAATCGACAAGGCCAACGTGCTGCAAAACGGACTGCTCTGGCGTGAAACGGTCGAATCAGTCGCTTCCGAATACGCCGATGTCACTCTCGATCACCTGTATGTCGACAATGCCGCGATGCAATTGGTGGCACGCCCCCGGGATTTTGATGTCGTTCTCGCCCCGAACCTGTTCGGCGACATTTTGAGCGATGAAATGGCTATGATCGCCGGTTCCCTGGGCATGCTCTCGAGTGCCAGTCTCGGAAAATCGAAAGGAGACGGCCTCTATTTCGGTATGTATGAACCGAGCGGCGGAACGACACCCGACATTGCCGGAAAAGGAATCGCCAACCCCATCGCGCAAATCCTCTCGGCAGCCATGATGCTCCGTTTTTCTTTCGGGCTGGGCGAAGCCGCCGACTCCATCGAGTCTGCAGTAAAAACCGTAATCGACGACGGATATCGCACCGGCGACATTTTCACGGGATCTGCTGATCAGCAACAGGTTGGAACCGCCGAAATGGGGGATGCAATCGTTGACCGGCTTTGAGTTTCCCAATTCGGTTCGCCAAACCAAATAACCTGAGCGATAGTTTGCACCCCTAATCCGATTCCCTTTTTCCCAACTACCATGAGAAAAATCCCCCTGCTGATCGCTCTACTTTCCATATCGATTTTTCCTTTGGTCCTCCAAGGGCAGGAGACTCCTGTGGACCCGGAAGCTGCAAAACAACAGGCCGAAGCAGAGGCGGCTCTCGAGAAAGCCCGGCAGTTGTTCCCAGAATTTCAGAATGCGATGCTCACGGAGAAAACCAAGGCAGACAAAGCGTTTGCCGAGTTTTTGAAAATGCCGGACTCCATGCAGGAACGTCTGCAAATCTGGCTGGATCAACAGTGGGTCGAAAAAAGACGCGAATATGAACTGTCGACCGGAGGAAGTACCAGCAATTCAGGCGGCAGCCTGCAAATCGTCAGCACGCCAGCTATGGCTGAGAATCGCGCGCTGCTGGCCAGAATTCGCGCCATGTCGAATGAGAACGAAATGAAGAAGGAATTGAAATCAAAGGGTTGGCCCGCCCTGGTGTCCCTTCTTGGATCCACCCGTCAGACCGGTTCCGCCCCGGCCGGTGTAAAAAATCCGCACAAGACTGCGCGCTTGCTGAAGGAAGCCACCACCATCGGCGAATATCGCTACAAAATTCGATTCAATCGACGGCAACCCGCTAAAAGGCCTCACGAAGAACTGGGCCTCCCCGATCCGGGCAAAGAAACAGAGACTTCGGCGAAAGACACGATGGCAACCAGCGCCAAAAATCGGGAAATCCTGAATCAGAATGAAAAACTGAAAGGGCAAATTCAAGCCGCCGAATACGCCGGAATCCTGGAGTTAAACCAGTGGCGAATCGCCGCCGGCCTGAGTCCTCTTCTGATCGACCCCAAGCTTTGCGCCGCGGCCCGCGACCATTCGAAAGACATGGCAGCTGGCGGATTCTTTTCCCACACCAGCCCGATCCAAGGAAAAAAATCCCCATGGGATCGAGCCCGGAACTTCGGCACGTCCGCCAGTTCCGAAAATATTGCCATCAATGGCTCCACGGAAGGAGCCAACAAATCGTGGTTCCACAGCCCCGGTCACCACAAGAATATGTTTCGCGAAAACGCAACCATTGTCGGCCTCGGGGTGAACGGCCGGCACTACACGCAGATGTTCCGCTGAGGCGGAAACGAACCAACAGGATCTGTTCGACAAGCCAACCCTGTTGATTCGAATTCTGTCATTTCCCGGCTGCGGCTTTCTCCACTTTTGCGACTGCAGGCGCATCGGCTACAGTTGACTGTGGGCGCACGAGTCGGAATTTTTTCCGGGCAGAATCCCAGTTTTCGAGCAGTTCCTTTGCAACCGCGCTGTCCGTGTAATCCAGGTGCTGGTAGATCAATTTTTTCAGCTCGATTTCGTCGGCCGGCTCGGATTCAATTCCGACGACTTCCACCATTTCCGGATTGTAGAGTTTCTCAAAAGTGCCTTCGGCGTCGTAAATGAAAGCCCGGCCTCCGCTCATTCCAGCTCCGAAGTTTTTCCCGGTCGGTCCCAGAATGACAACCAATCCATTGGTCATGTATTCGCAGCCATGGTCTCCAATTCCTTCCACTACGGCAGTGCCGCCGGAATTTCGCACGCAAAATCTTTCCCCTGCGCGTCCATTCGCATACAGCGTTCCTCCGGTGGCCCCGTACATCACCGTGTTGCCGATAATCGAATTTTCGCCGGGTTCGAACGCCCGTTTTTCGGGAGGCCGAACAATGATTTCGCCGCCACACATTCCCTTACCGACGTAATCGTTCGCTTCTCCAGTAAGGGTGATCTTGATGCCACCGCAGAGAAAGGTGCCGAAACTTTGACCGGCACTCCCGGTGAGGTTCAGGTTAATCGTTCCGTCCGGAAGTCCGTGATTCCCATGATGGTCAGCGATCTTGCCTGACAACTTCGTGCCGATATTCCGGTGCGTATTTTTGACCTCGTATTCCAGGGTAATCGGCGTCTTTTCCCGAATTGCGATCCTGGCATCACCGATGATTTTGTCATCGAGCGGAGCCGCGTGAAGTCCGTCGTTTCGATCCTGCTGGCAAATCCGGGGAAGATCTTTATCAGACAATTCAGCAACGTCCGTGAGGATTTTTGACAAATCGATCAAGTTTGCTTTCGGGTGATCCGGTACTTCCCGCTGCTTCAGATACTTAGTCTGCCCGATCAGATCATCGAGCCGTTTCACGCCCAGTGATGCCATGATTTCACGGACCTCTTCAGATACGGCATTGAAGAAATTCACGACCATATCGGGAGATCCCTTGAACTTGGACCGGTATTTCGGATCCTGCGTAGCAACGCCGACCGGACAGGTGTTCAGGTGGCAACGTCGAACGTAAACGCAGCCCATCGCAATCAGGGCAATCGTGCCGAAGTTGTATTCTTCGGCTCCCAGGATTGCTGCATGAATGATATCCACTCCGGTTCGCAATCCGCCATCGGTCCGAAGCGTGACACGACCCCGGAGTCCATTCAGCATCAGGACTTGCTGGGTTTCAGCTACCCCGATTTCCCAGGGGAGGCCTGCATTTTTAATGGATGAAATAGGCGACGCACCGGTTCCGCCATCATGGCCGGACACCAGAATTACGTCCGCATTGGCTTTTGCGACGCCCGCTGCAATTGTCCCGACTCCAGTCTCGGCGACGAGTTTCACCGTCACCCTGGCTCGCGGATTGATCTCTTTCAGATCATGAATCAGTTGGGCCAGGTCTTCGATCGAGTAAATATCGTGATGGGGAGGTGGCGAAATCAGGGTCACTCCCGGCTGGGTATGGCGGAGCCGGGCGATCAGCCCATTGACCTTGTGTCCGGGCAACTGCCCACCTTCTCCGGGCTTCGCGCCCTGCGCCATTTTGATTTCGATTTCCTCGGCTGACATCAGGTATTCGGCGTGCACGCCGAACCGCCCCGAGGCTACCTGCTTGATTTTGGAATTTCCCCAGTCGCCGTTGGGATACTTCGTGAAACGGCGGGCATCCTCCCCTCCTTCACCGGAATCTGATTTTCCGCCGATCCGATTCATCGCAATCGCGAGGGTTTCGTGGGCCTCGGGAGAAAGGGCGCCAAGAGACATCGCTGCTGTCGTGAAACGGCGGCGGATGTCTTCGATCGGCTCAACCTCATCGATTGGAATCGGATCACCATGAGGGACCAGCTCAAACAAGTCATGCAACGTGTGGGGCGTATTCGCCTTCACTTCCTCGACATATTTTTCGTAGTCGTCGGGGTCGTTTGTTTTCACGAAGGTGTGAAAATTCTTGATGACCGGACCGCTCACCGCGTGAACTTCACCATTTCGCCGATACCGGAAATATCCGGGATCATCGAGTGACAGGGCTTCGCCTTCCGGAGCGGAGTTGTTGAAGGCATTGGCGTGTCGGATCAGACTTTCCTCTGCGATTTGCTTGAATCCGACACCGGAGATCTGGGAGGGCGTTCCGGAGAAACAGACTTTCATCACGTCTTCACCAATCCCGACCGCCTCAAAAATCTGGGCACCCTGGTAGCTGTTGAGAATCGAAATGCCCATCTTTGACATGATTTTCAGCACGCCTTTTTCGAGGGCCTTGTGAAAATTCTTCAGTGCGTCATTCACGCTGATTTCGCCGATCTTCTTTTTCGCCTTGGCATCGTTTTCCACCAGATAGCGGACCGTTGCGTGGGCGAGGTAGGGGCAAATCGCCGTCGCACCGAAGCCGAACAGGCAGGCCATGTGATGGGTATCGCGAGGCTCACCCGTTTCGACAATGATCGACGTGAGCATCCGCTTTTTCGTCCGGGTCAGGTGGTGATGGACCGCCCCTGCAGCCATCATCATGGGGATCGCCACCCGTTCGTTGGAGATGGCGCGGTCAGACAAAACGATGATTTCATTTCCATCATCTACTGCAGCCTCGGCCGCTGCGCATAAATCTGAAACGGCTTTCTCCAGTCCATCTGCACCGGCGCTCACGGCCCATGTTGTATCCAGGGTAGTCGCCTTGAATTCTTCACCACTCTTCAGGAAATCCAGCTGGTGAGGAAACAGGAAGGGCGATTCCAGGTGAACCACACGGGCGTTATCCGGCTTTTCAGCCAGGATATTTCGTTCCGGGCCCAAATCAGCCTCCAGTGACATCACCAGGTACTCGCGAATCGGGTCAATCGGAGGATTGGTTACCTGCGCAAACAACTGCTTGAAGTAGGTATAGAGAATCTTCGGCTTCTTCGACAAAACAGAAAGGGCCGCGTCGTCACCCATCGAATTGACCGCCTCCTGGGCGTCCTTGACCATCGGAACGATGATCAAATCCATTTCTTCCTTGTTGTACCCGTGCGCGATCTGCTGTCGCGTGAGCGTTTCCGGACCATAGACGGCTTGTTCCGGCGCATCCGGCTCAGCGGAAACCCGTTTGTTCAGCTCAATCCGGTTGTCTTTGAGCCACTGGCCATACGGTTGCTGAGCGGCGAGTTGATTCTTGATATCCGTGTTGGAAATCACTTTCCCCGCTTCCATTTCAACCACGATCATTTCCCCGGGCGCCAATCGCCCCTTCTTGATCACCGTTTCGTCCGGCAATTCGCACGTTCCCACCTCCGACCCGAGGCTGAAAATTCCATCGTTCGTAATCTTGTAGCGGGCCGGACGCAGCCCGTTCCGGTCCAGGGTCGCTGCGACTGTCTTTCCGTTTGTAAAGGCAACTGCGGCCGGGCCATCCCACGGCTCACAAAAACAAGCGTGATACTTGTAAAAATCAGCGACCGGATCCGGCGTAAAAGGATCGATCCGCCAGGCCGGTGGAATCAACATAGCCATCGCATGCGGCACAGAACGACCCGAAAGGACCAGCATTTCCAGGGCAGAATCCAGGCTCGCCGAGTCCGAACCGTCCGGATCGATCAAATCGTGCAAAAGATGGATGTCATCTCCCCAAATTTCGCTTTCAAACCGCCCGATTCTTGAGTTCAGCCAATTGCGATTTCCGCGTAACGTGTTGATCTCACCATTGTGACACAGCATCCGGAACGGCTGAGCCAACGCCCACGTGGGGAAGGTATTGGTTGAAAACCGTTGGTGATACAGGCAGACAGCGGTTTCAAAATCCGGGTTTGTCAGATCGGAATAGAATTTTTCCAGGGCAGTAGCCACTAGGAAACCTTTGTAGGACATCAGCCGATGACTCAGAGACGGGATGTAAAAGTCCGAGACGGTTTCCTCGCGAACTTTCTGCTCAATTTCCCGGCGCGCGAGGAACAGGAGACGTTCAAATTCGTCACCATTCACCCCGGCCGGTCTTTTCAGGAGCAAATGCAGGATTTCCGGCATCGTTTCAATAGCCTGATCACCCAAAGCTTTGGGATTCGTGGGAACTTCCCGCCAGCCAATAATACCGATCCCGCGATTTCGCAGCACGCCCTCCGCCAGCACTTTCCCTTTCACATAGTCGGCCGAATCCCTGTCTCCGAGAAAAAATACACCAACTGCAAGCTCCTCGTTATCAACAAGTTCCGCCCCCATTTCTTCCGCAACCGGCCGAAGAATCTTGTGGGGTAAGTGCGTCGTCACGCCGGCACCATCCCCGGTTTTCATATCCGCGTTCAAGGCGCCCCGGTGGGTCACGTTGTTGACCGAATCAAGCCCCAGCCGCAATACCCGGTGACTGCGTTCGCCGGAAATGTGAGCGACGACACCAACCCCGCATGCATCCCGTTCCAATTCAGGGCGATGCAAAGTTTCATCGCTGATTTCGGGGACGTGAATCAAGGGGTGGGAGCCGGTTTTCTCTCTCATTTTCAGTCTGTCGTGTTTGCGTAAAATACGCGCAGAAGCTCCTGCGCGACGTCCAAAACCACTCGATTTGGCGGGTCGGGACTGTACTCAAGTATGCCAGAAGGTCAATCTCCCTCCAAGAAGGGAGTTCACGAACCAATGGGGTTTGTTGATCAAACCGACCCTGTTGGATCGTGGCGCCTTCGAAGCACAAACCACGCCATCCCTTCATCGAAACGATCCTTCACCCGCTTGAAGCCCAGCCGTTCGAGGAGCCGGATCGAGCGTTCATTTTCCGGTTCCACATCTACGACGATCCTTCTGAGATTCATCCCCCCGGGATCAAAGGCGAATAAGAGCATCTCGCGCACGACTTCCTGCATGAATCCGAGACCCCAGTGCGATCTTGCCAGGTCATAGCCCAGGCTGGATTCTTGCGGATTCTGATCCGGATACCACGCGTGAAATCCACAAGTTCCGATCAAATCCTCAGGGTCACTTCGAAGAAACACACCCCAACGGCAGCCCCTGTCGTCGAGATGGAATTGAATAATCTCGCGCGCTTCCTCAATAGACTCACAGGGCTCGATATCCATGAATCGGGTGACTGCCGGATCAGAAAAATGCACCCTCACCGCCTCGGCATCATCAAGTGTGAGGATTCTGAGAACTGTGCGTTCCGTTTCGAGACCGGGAAACTCAAAACCGGATGAAGCACTCATCCATCACCAAAACAGGTCCCCACCAGCCGGCCGCTCTCCACAAGTGAGTGGTCCGGATCGACCAGATTTTTCTTTCCGGCGATCTTCTCGAGCGGCACCGGAGTGATTTCAGAATCACGCACCGCCATCATGTCGCCATGGCCACCGTCGGCGAGATATTGCGCACAAGTCGCTCCGAGTCGTGTCGCCAGTACCCGGTCAACCGGAGACGGCGTGCCGCCACGCTGGATATGACCAAGAATTGTCAGTCGGGATTCGCATCCTGTCAGTTCCTCGAGCTTTGAAGTCAATTCCTGGGTGTGACGGACATGTTCGCTGTGAAATTCTGACATTTCACGCGACGCTTCAGTCTTTTCTTCTTTGTTCGAAGCGTTTTGCTTTTGCCTGGTTAGCGTTTCCATCCGCTCTGCCTGATCTCCTGTCATCGCCCCTTCCGCCACAGCGATAATACTAAAATGCTTCCCGGCCCGGCTCCGGTCCTTAATCGCCTCGGCGATGACCTCGGTTTCATAGGGAATTTCCGGGATCAAGACGACATCCGCTCCGCCGGCGATGCCGGATTCCAGCGCGAGCCAACCTGCCCGATGCCCCATGATTTCGACGACGATCACGCGATTATGACTCGTCGCCGTCGAATGAATCCGATCGATCGCTTCTGTTGCAATTCCCAGCGCGGTGTCGAATCCAAATGTCACGTCTGTGCCATATACATCCTTGTCGATCGTCTTCGGCAGCGTCACAACATTGAGTCCGGCATTTTTCAATCGAAGCGCATTTTTCTGCGTTCCCCCACCTCCGAGACAAACCAGCGCATCGAGGTGGTGGCGTTCATACACATCGACAATTTCATCCGTCATGTCGCGATTTTTCCCGCCCACGGGCATCTTATGTGGCTTATCACGGCTGGTTCCAAGAATCGTGCCGCCGTCAGTCAGAATTCCCGACAACATCTCCCGGCCAAGCGGAATGGTCTGGTCGTGACAGAGGCCGTTGAACCCATTCCGGAAACCGAGAAACTTCATGTCGAAGTTGCCCATTCCCGCTTTTCCGACGCCGCGAATGGCAGCGTTCAGCCCGGGGCAGTCGCCCCCGCTCGTTAAGATTCCGATGTGTTTCATAAGTTAAAAGAAAGGAAATGGGAAATCTGAAGTCCGTGCAAGAATTCAGCAATCATTGTGCCAGCAAATCGATCAGGTTTTTGTCCCGCCAATGCCAGCTCGCCCAGCTCTGCGGCGAGTCCCCATTCACATCGCGAATCGTTTTGTCGGCTCCGGCGCCCAGCAAGAATCGGATGGTATATTCGCCGGCGAAGGCTGCAGCCCTGTGCAATGGCGTCTCCCCACGGGTTCTGACATCCCGCCAAAATGCCTGGCTGGGCACGCCGGGATTCGTTTGGCGATTGACGTCTGCGCCATGTTCAATCAGGCATTTTACAATTTTCAGCCGGTCGGCTTCGAAGGCCTCATTCCCCGGTCGCGCCAGCGTTCCATGCAGGGGCGTTTCACCGGCCGCATTGGTTCCGCCATTGGAATCTGCACCCGCTTCAAGCAGCAAGCGTATGCAGTCTGGATTGTTGAAATAGGTGCTGCCTCCCAAAACGGTATCGCCGCTCTCAATGGTCAGGCGGTTGGGGTCCGCGCCGTGTGCGAGCAGGAACTCGATCACCTCAGGGTAAGGCGTGAGAAGCCGACCCATCCCATGTTGATCCTCGCTGTTGGGATCCGCCCCGTTTTTGATCAGCTGTTTCACCTTTTCCAACTCTCCCCGATAACTGGCTGTGACAAGTTCAGGGGAATTCGTGCCACTCATTCCCTGACTTTAAACCCGGTCGCAGTCGTGTCATCATGATTCCCGGTAACCGATGACCCTTTCCCCGCCCAAAACCCGCTGGTGGCACGCCGAGCCCGACTCGGACCGGATCATTTGTGACCTGTGCCCGCGGGAATGCAAGCTCGGCGAGGATCAACGAGGTTTCTGTTTTGTGCGAAAAAATGAGGGCGGTGAGATGCGGCTCACGACCTACGGGCGCAGCACTGGTTTCTGCATCGACCCGATCGAAAAAAAACCGCTCAACCATTTCCTGCCGGGCACGCCGGTCCTTTCGTTCGGGACAGCGGGATGCAACCTCGGCTGCAAATTTTGCCAGAACTGGGACATCTCAAAATCCCGCGAGATCGAGATTCTCTCCGCCGAAGCTTCGCCCGAAGGCATCGCCGCCGCAGCGAAATCCCACGGCTGCCGCAGCATCGCATTCACCTACAACGACCCGGTGATCTGGGCCGAATACGCGATCGACGCTGCCAGAGCAGCTCACGCCGAAAGCATCAAAACCGTCGCCGTCACAGCTGGATATATCACGCCGGAAGCGCGGCCGGATTTTTTCGAACACATCGACGCGGCAAACGTCGATCTGAAAGCATTCACCGATCTGTTTTACCGAAAACTCGCCTTTGCCCGGCTCGATCCGATTTTGGAGACGCTGGTCTGGCTGAAAAACGAGAGCGACACCTGGTTCGAATTGACCAACCTGATTATCCCCGGCGAGAACGATTCGCCGGATGAATTTCACAAAATGTGCGACTGGGTTTTGGAAAATCTCGGCGATGAAGTGCCAGTTCACTTCACTGCGTTTCATCCCGATTTCAAAATGCGGGACAAACCACCCACGCCGCATGAATCGCTGATTGAGGCGCGCCAGATCGCGCTGGATCGAGGCATCAAATTTCCCTACGTAGGCAACGTGTTGGATCGTGAACGGCAGTCGACCTACTGCCCGGGCTGCGGCGAGTTGATCATCGAACGGGATCACTATGCGATGGGCACCTATCAGATCGCCGACAGTCGCTGCGCTCATTGCAGCAAGAAGATTGCTGGAGTTTTTGAAGGCGATCGGGGAGACTGGGGCCGCAAACGCCTGCCCATTTCCATTCCGTCCATGGCTGTAAAAAAAAACGATGACCCCGACGCGCCGGCTTTCACCGAAGCCGAGGGCCACGCGCTGACAGATTTTGCCCGTGCTGCAGTGGAAGCTGCCGTCACCGGTGGGCCGAAACCGGAACTGAATCCCGGCCTCGCGGCGACGCCCTGCGTCGGGGTTTTTGTATCCCTGAAACGGGGTCACCAGCTTCGGGCCTGCATCGGGAATCTAAACGAAAATGAGCTCGCTCCGCTGGGCGGGATGATCGACCGAGCAGCCGCCGGCGCGGCGGTCAATGACCGGCGATTCCCCAGGATCCACCCGCTCGAGCTGCCTTTGCTGGTCGTCGAGGTCTCGGTGATGCACGACCTTCAAATCATCGAAGGAAAAGGCGACGCCCGGGCTGAACCGATCCAGGTGGGCGCGCACGGACTGATCATCAGTCATTCGCAGGGCCGCGGTTTGCTGCTGCCTCAGGTGGCATCGGAACGAGATTGGGACGCGAAGACTTTTCTCAATCAGGTTTGCCTGAAAGCCGGACTTCCGCAGGGATTCTGGAAAAAGCCGGCTGCGACATTGAAAACGTTTCGGGGTGAGATTTTTGAAGCCGACCCACCTGGCGGAAAAGACCTGCAGCTCGAGCTCCTTGCCGATCAATCCCGGTCCACGTTGATCGATGTTGTTCTCAGTGGTTTTGAAAAACAGACCCGCGAATTTCAGGTCGCCACCGAACTGATTCGCCCGCAACCGACCCCAACAGGGATTCTCCTCGAATGCGAGGATGGGACGAATTCGCTGTCAATGAGCCAGGGAGGAAGCCTGATTGATCTCGTCAAGCAGGGCACCCGGAACCTGCTGAATGATCACCCGGATTGTGCGCCGCTTTCGCGGCTGGTGCTGCTGACTCATCCAATCACTCTCTCCCCCGATGACCCTCCCAAGCGCTTTGGATCGGTTGTTCGCAGCCCCATCCTCGGGCGGCTGGGCGATCGCACGTCTTTCCTCCTTGACGGCCAAAACACAATTCAGTCGACCTTTCAGAACCTCGGAATCCAACCAAGTGACTGGGCCGGCACCGGAGCCGAATTGACAACATTCCACCTGTTTGAAATCCCGGCTTCCGCTGCGTCGAAAACGAATGATCAGGGTGCGATCGACGAACCAACCCTGTCAGATCAAACCCCGGAGACTGCACGGGCCGGCGGAGACGGCGGAATTCGGGAACCGGCGGTCGCCGGAAAATTCTATCCCGGCTCGTCGGACCAGATGCAACGGGAACTCGACAGTTTTTTCTTCCAGGTCGCACCCGAAACCCGACTGAAGGAGTGCCGGGGAATCATGCTTCCTCACGCCGGCTGGAAATTTTGCGGACAAATGATAGCGGAAACTGTCTCCCGGACACGGGTGCCGGAACAAGTCGTGATCATCAGCCCGAAACACACTCCGCTAGGCGCCAACTGGTCCATCAGCGGCCATACCACTTGGAAACTTCCTCACGAATCGGTCTCGGTCGACCAGGAGGCTGTCTCCTTCCTTTCCGATCGGGTGCCAGCGCTGAAAATTGATACCGAAGCCCACCGGGAAGAACATGGCATTGAAGTGATCCTGCCGTTCCTGCTTTGGGCCAACCCCCGAATCAAAGTGGTTCCCATCGTGCTGGGGAGCGCTGAATTTGACGAATTGGGACCACTCGCCAACGCACTGGCGAAGTGGAGGGCCGTCGCAACCGAACGGGACGGCCATCCACCGCTGTTTGTCATTTCCAGCGACATGAATCATTTCGGAACCGAAGAGGAAAATCGCCGCCTTGATGAAATGGCGTTGGAGCCGTTCAGGAAAGCGGATTCCCGCGGGCTTTTCGACACCTGCGTGAAAAACGCCATCAGTATGTGCGGACTGCGTCCTGCGGTAGCCATTCTGGAAGCCTTGAACCAGGAGCGGCATTGTGACGTTGAAATCACTCAGTATGACACCAGCGCCACTGTATCCGGTGATACCAACCGGGTGGTTGGGTATGCCGGGGCGCTTTTGAAATAGGGGCAGAATGGCGGATCAATTCTCCACTTTCGAATCTAGACTCGATGTCCGGCCCGACGACATCGACATGAATCGGCATGTCCACAATTCGAAATATCTCGATTACGTGCTGGCTGCCCGATACGACCAAATGGAGCGCTGTTACAAAATGTCGATGACGGATTTCCTGAAGCGGGGTTTCAGCTGGGTGGTGAAAGTGGCGCACATCGAGCACAAGCGACCGCTCGGAATCGACGACTCGATGATCGTCCGGACCCGGGTGGCGGAATTGCACCCTCGCGGTGTCCGCGTCGAATTTGAAATCGCCAAAACGGCCGATGAAAGAATCAGCGCGAAGGGGTTTTTCGAATACGTAATGGTACACGCTGACACCGGACGACCGGCGCTGATTCCTGAAGATATCGCGGCGGCCTATTCGGTGTAACTGCCCATGACCGCCACTACTACTGCCCCCCAAAAAGTCTCGCTCTTCACAGCGATCGCGGTGGTGGTCGCCAACATGGTTGGAACGGGAATTTTCGGTAGCCTCGGTTTTCAAGTCGCCGGTATTCCCAGTGGTTTCCCGATTCTTCTCCTCTGGATTGCCGGGGGCGTTCTCGCATTCTCCGGTGCAGTATGCTACGCGGAACTCGGCGCAATGATGCCCCGATCCGGCGGCGAGTATCACTTGCTGGGGGAAATCTATCATCCGCTGGTCGGATTTCTGGCCGGTTGGATTTCGGTAACGATCGGATTCTCCGCTCCGATCGCGCTGAACGCAGCTTTGATGGGCGAGTACCTCGGAGCGATCACCGGTCATCCTTCTCTCACTTTCTCCATTCCCGTCATCGTCATTGTTTCCGGGATTCACCTGGCCAGCCTGCGGAATATCGGACGCTTCCAGGTCCTGTTTACCGGTGGAAAAATAGTTCTAATCCTGATTTTGATCGTCGCTGCTTTCGCCTTCGCAAAAAACTCTCAACCCATCAGTTTTTTCCCGAAACCCGGCGACGGAGAATTGATCGCTTCACCCGCCTTCGCCATTTCGCTGGTTTACGTTTTGTACGCATACACCGGGTGGAATGCGGCCGTCTACATCGTGGGTGAAATCCGGAATCCAAGCCGGAACCTTCCGCTCGCCATGCTGATTGGAACCGGTTTCGTCACTCTGATTTATGTCCTTCTGAATGCCGGCTTTCTCTATTCCACTCCCATTGAGGCCATGGCCGGGAAAGAGGAGGTCGGCCTGATCTCGGCTCGCGAGATTTTCGGTGAACGTGGCGGGGCCCTGATGGGAATCCTGATCAGCTTTGGACTGATTTCGACAATCAGCGCTATGACCTGGGCCGGTCCCCGCGTCACAGCCGCCCTCGGTGAAGACTACCGCCCACTCTCACTTTTTGGAAGACGGAACCAAAATGGAATCCCGGCGTTGGCCGTCATTTTTCAAAGTTCCGTCGTTCTTTTCCTGCTCTTGGTTTCCGACTTTGAGTCCCTCATTCAATACACTTTGGCTCTCCTCAATTTGTCTGCCATGCTGGTGGTGTTCGGCGTCTTCTGGCTCCGAATCCGCAAACCGAATGCTGAACGTCCTTACCGGGCGTTCGGCTTTCCAGTGACACCATTGATCTTTCTCGGTTTCAGCTGCTACGTGCTCGTTTTCCAGGTTCGGGAAAAACCGGAAGAGTTTTTGAGCGGTCTCGCGACACTGCTAATTGGAGTGTTGGTTTATTGGTTCCTGAAACGATCCAACAGGGTTGGTTCATCAAACAAACCCTCTTGATTCATTTCTGGCGGCTTGACCGGAGGATCAACACTCCTTCAAACTCGGCAACTGATGTCATTCGAAAACCTCGGCCGGGGCCTTCTCGGTGTGATTATTCTACTGGGAATTTGTTTCCTTTTTTCCACCTCCCGGAAATCGATCAACTGGCGGTTGGTCGCAGGTGGAATTTTCCTCCAGGTTTTTCTGGCCGTCGCGATTCTGAACGTGAACTTCGTCGCGGACTTTGTTGGCTGGATTGCGTCGGCGTTTGTAACTGTCATTGGATTCACCCACGAAGGTTCCCGCCTGATTTTTGGAAATCTGGTTGAGCCGGAAAACGGGTATGGCCTCGCGTTTTCTGTCCTGCCGACCATCATTTTCGTTTCGGCACTCACCTCGGTGCTTTACTACCTCGGCGTTCTGCAATGGATCGTGTATGGATTCGCCTGGGTCATGAAGCGGCTGATGCGGTTATCGGGAGCCGAGAGTCTCGCGATGGCGGCCAACGTGTTTGTCGGACAAACCGAAGCGCCATTGGTGGTGAAACCCTACATCCCAAAGATGACCAAATCGGAAATCATGGCGCTGATGACCGGAGGGATGGCCACGATCGCCGGAAGCGTATTTGCAATTTACGTCGCGATGGTTGGAGGAACAGATCCGGCAGGCCAGCAAATCGTCGCGAAGCAACTGCTGACAGCCTCGATGATGAATGCTCCGGCGGCTCTCTTGATCGCGAAGATTCTGGTCCCGGAACAGGACGAGATTGATGAAAACCTGTTCGTGCCACGGGACAAGCAGGGTACGAATCTATTGGATGCTCTCGCGAACGGGACTACCCAGGGATTGAAACTGGCCCTGAACGTGGCAGCGATGCTCTTGGTTTTTATTGCGGTCATCGCCATGATCAACTGGTTCTTCGGAATGCTTGGTGGGATCGGCGGTGATCCGGAAAATGGCCAACCGGGATGGATCGACGGGATGGTTTCAAACGCCAGCGGCGGCGTTTTTTCGGGCCTCTCCCTCGCGTCGATTATTGGGTTTGTATTCGCTCCGCTTGGCTGGGTGATCGGGGGAGAGCCGGGAGACATCCTGCAACTCGGTCAGTTGCTGGGCACGAAAATGGTGGCAACGGAATTTATCGCCTACCAGAATCTGGGAGGAATGAAGGAGACTCTTGCGCCCAAATCGCTGTTCCTGGCGACATTTGCGCTCTGCGGATTCGCCAATTTTGGTTCGATCGGGATTCAACTGGGCGGAATCGGATCGCTTGCCCCGGAGCAACGACCGACTCTCGCCGCCCTTGGAGTAAAAGCAATGCTGGCCGGCACTTTGGCCAGTCTACTGACTGCCACGATTGCCGGGATGTTTTTTGTGGCACCCGGTGCAGCAGCCGCCGGATAAATTTATCGGGAATACAACTCGACCACGAGCTGTTCGTTCACCATCGGGTCGACCTCGTCACGCTCAGGCGCACGGTTGATCACGCCAATCAGCTTGTCACGATCCATCTCCGTCCATTCCGCAACGGGACGCCCCTGTGTGGAATCGAGCATACGCATGCCGAGCTGACGGGAACGGTTCGCTTCCGAGACCTTAATCACGTCGCCGGGTTTTACCTGATAGGAGGGGATATCAACCTTTTGATCATTCACAAGCACGTGTCCGTGACCGACAAATTGACGGGCGGCACGTCGAGTATTTCCGAGGCCGAGCCGGTAACAAATGTTGTCCAAACGCATTTCGAGAAGCTGAAGTAGAATCGTTCCGGTAATTCCGTCTCTCCGCTGCGCCTCTTTGAAGTAGCGGCGGAACTGCTTCTCCATCACACCGTATTGAAATCTCAGCTTCTGCTTTTCGGCCAACGCGACTGCGTAGTCGCTCTGTTTGCGACGGGCTCCGCGAGCACCGACATGCCCGGGAGGATAGGGACGACGTTCCAGTGCCTTGGAAGGTCCAAAAAGCGGGACGCCGAATCGGCGACTGATTTTATCTGTGGGGCCTCGGTCTCTTGCCATGATTCAAAAGTGGTTTGTTCAACAATTACACGCGACGCGCTTTTTTGGGACGGCAGCCATTGTGCGGAACCGGTGTCACGTCTTTGATAAGGGAAATCTCGATCCCCATGCCCTGGACGGCACGAACTGCGGATTCACGCCCGGCTCCGGGTCCTTTGACCCGAACTTCGGCCTGTTTTAAACCGTGTCCCATCGCCTGGCGGCAGGCATCCTGCGAAACCAACTGGGCGGCATAGGCCGTGCTCTTCCTTGAACCGCGAAAACCCATTTTTCCGGAAGACGACCAGCCTATCACGTTTCCGCTTTGGTCGCTCACACTGACAATCGTGTTATTGAACGTTGCATACACGTGAACAATCCCCGTATGGACGTTCTTGCTGCCCTTGGCCTTGAGAACCTTCGGGGTTTCCGCCTCTTCTCCGCCTTCGAGTTCAAGAAAAATGTCTTCCGCCGTGCGGGGACGCTTCTCTTTCTCTTCGGATGCAGCTTCCCCCTCTTGGGTCGGAGCCGCGGTTCCGCCTTCCGCAGCGGGAGCCTCATCCGCAGCGGGAGCCTCATCCGCAGCGGGAGCCTCATCAGCAGCGGGAGCCTCTTTCGCCGGTGCCGGGGTTGGAGCCTCTTCCGCGGCTTCAACTGTCTTTTCGGAAGCAACTTCTTCCGCAGAAGGTGCAGTCTTCTCGACTTCGGTTTCTTCAGTTTCCTTTGGTTCGTCAGCCATGGCTTCGAATAATTTTAAATTTCAGCGATTACTTGGTCCGCATCACGCCCACTGTTTTCCGCTTTCCTTTTCGCGTCCGGGCGTTTGTGGAAGTCCGCTGCCCGCGCACGGGAAGCCCCCGACGGTGACGATATCCCCGATAGCAATTGATCGACGTAATCCGTTTCAGGTGGCCCTGGAGTTCCCGCCGAAGGTCGCCTTCAATCAGAACCCCGCCATTCGCCACAGCAGCTGCAATTCTTGCCAGTTGCTCGTCGCTGAGTTCACCTGTGCGAAGATTGGGATCAATTCCGGCCTCATCGAGAATCTTTTTCGCAGTTGTTCTTCCAATCCCGAAAATGTAGGGGAGAGACGCTTCAATGCGCTTCTCATTGGGGATTTCCACTCCTAAAAGTCTGGCCATGATATCGGTTCGTAAATTTCAAATCCTGTTGTTCACCCCTGCCGCTGTTTGTGGCGGGGATTTTTGCAAATCACACGAAGAATTCCCTGCCGCTTGATAATGCGACAATCGCTGCAGAGTCGTTTTACAGATGGTCTTACTTTCATGGGTCAAAATCACCGGGTGATTCGTGTCATTTCTGCACCGCTACGGGAGCGAACAAACTCCCAATCCAGAACAGTACATACCCCAACGATTCCTTGCGGAAGCGAGGGGGAAATCGATATCACAAAATCGGCTTGTCGCAAGGATACATTCACGGTTTCTCTAAATTTTCCGGGTGAAATTCACAAATTTTTGACGGTTATGCGGAAATTCCCGCAGCATCCATAAATTGAGGCCTTTCAGAAAATAAACGGGGCCGGGGAGTCAGGATTTCAGGGTCGGAATCGGTTACCAATACCGTATGCTCAAAATGGGACGAAAGAGACCGATCCGCCGTTTCGACGGTCCAATCATCGTCAAGAATCCTGATCTCAGCCGCTCCGGCATTCACCATGGGTTCAATCGCCATCACCATTCCTGCCTGCAGCCGGGGATTCTTGAAGCCGCGTCTTTTTTTCATCTCTTCGGCGTCCCAATAATTTGGAATCTGGGGTTCTTCGTGCAAATTTTTTCCCACGCCGTGACCGACAAATTCTTTCACCACCGAATAGCCAAAACGGGAGACGTATTCATTGACGGAATTGCAAAGATTGGACAAGAGTTCGCCTTCCCGGGCATGATCGATCGCCCGATATAGAGATTCTTCCGTCACGTAAAGCAAACGATTGGCTTCATCGCCAATCTGGCCAACCGGCACGCTCATGGCATTGTCTCCCACCCAGCCATCCGGCGTAGTAATGCCGATATCAATTTTCACGACATCTCCTTCTTCGATCACCCGGTCCCCGCCTATGCCGTGAACCACTTCCTCATTCATTGAAATACAGATGTTACCGGGAAAGCCCCGATAACCCAGAAAAGCACTTTCACACCCCTCATCAGCAATCAAGTCCGCAGCAGCCAAATCAATTTCAGCGGTCGTCTTACCAGCCTCAATCAACTTTCCAGTAGCTTGAAGAATATCCGAGGCAATCTTCCCCGCACGTCTCAGCCCGTCCGCTTCGGCCCCGACCCGGATGATCGGTCTGTTTTTTCGCTTCGCCATCCGCAGTAGTTTTTCAAAAATCATGCATTCAACTGATCCAGATCGGAGAACTCAGTTCCGCCGGACCGGAACGCGTCATCCTTGCGTGGCGATCATGTAATAGACGATGCCGCCGATAATCAGAATTGCGGCAATAAACAGCAACCAGATAATGGACCCCGAACTCGCCACAGCACCTTTACCACCTCCGCGGTCAAATCGCCCACGAATCCGACCTTTACGCAAAAAGC
>JABDJT010000589.1 GCA_013003335.1 Verrucomicrobiales bacterium
ACGTAAACCTGTTCGCCAGCGAAGAGCAGTTTCCCGAAATGGCCTGCCCGATCCAGATGCGCTGGGACGCGAAAGGCCGCCTCTGGGTGAGCTGTTCGACGACCTACCCGCACGTCTATCCGGGACAGGAGCCGAACGACAAAATCATCATTCTCGAAGACACCGACGGCGACGGCAAAGCCGACAAATGCTCGACCTTTGCGGACGACGTCCACATCCCGCTCAGCTTCGCGCTGGTGGAGAACGGCTGCTACGTTTCCGAAGAACCGCACCTTTCACTCCTGCTCGACACCGATGGCGACGGGAAAGCGGATCACCGCGAGCGGGTCCTGACCGGGTTCGGCTGCGAAGATTCCCACCACGCCCTGCACGATTTCACATGGACCCCGGACGGCGACCTACTCTTTCGCGAATCGATTTTTCACAACAGCCAGGTGGAAACGCCCTACGGCCCGATCCGCGCGAAAAACTCGGCCTGGTTCCGCCTCACCCCGCGCAATCAGCGGCTCATCACCTTCGGCGCCTATCCGAACACGAATCCGTGGGGCGTCACCTACACCAAATGGGGCCATCACGTCGCCAGTCACCCGATTTTCGCGAGCGCCTTTCACGCGACGAACCCGCCCTACCCGAAGCAGCACCCGCGCGCCAACGGCATCCCCGCCTACTCCGGCGTGGCCGGGCATGAGTTCGTCGATTTCCCGAACTGGCCGGACGAATTCCAGGGCGGCATGATCAAGGCCCGCTACAAACCGACTAATCGCGTCGAGTTTCACAAGTGGGTCGAGAAAGAGGATCACTTCGCCGAGGACTACCAGTTCGACATTCTCTTCTCGAAAAACCTCAGCTTCATCCCCGTCGATTGCCGGTTCGGCCCGCGCGGCGCGATCTACGTTTGCGACTGGTACAACCCCGTCAAAGGCCACGCCCAGTATTCCCTGCGCGATCCCCGTCGCGACCGAAAAAGCGGCCGCATCTGGCGGATCACGCCGAAAGATTTCCAGCCGCAGGACCCGCCGAAAATCGCCGACGCGAGCGTGCCGGAGCTGGTCGCAAACCTGAAACGGCCTGAGTATCGGGTGCGCTACTGGACGAAGCGGGAGCTGCGGACTCGTGATCGGGCGGAAATCAAATCCGCCCTCGATGCCTCACTCACCAGACTCATCACGACTCCTCAATACCGGCCCAATCCCAACGAAAGCCATCAACTCACCGAAGCGATCTGGGCCTACCGGAACATCGGCGAACCCGCTCCCGCCTGGCTGAAATTCCTCGCCATGAACCCGGTCTCGCACGCCCGCGCCGCCGCCACCCGCCAGCTTCGTTATTGGCACGACGATTTCGAGAATCCTGACGAGGCCATCGTCCTCCTCGCCGCTGCCGCCAATGACGAAAACGCCATCGTCCGAATGGAAGCCGCCAACGCCGCCAGCTACATCGGCACCCGCGAGGCGCTCGAAGCCATTCTCCCGATCCTCGATCAAAAACTCGACGGCCTCACCCACCTGCAATACGCCCTCACCTGCGCCCTCGGTTCCGAGGCCCTCGGCCGGCACTGGAAAGGCGAAGCCAATGCCGAATTCCTCGCCGCAAATCCCAAGCTCGCCGGGTTCATGGCCAAATCCCGCGAGAAAGCCGTCACCATCATCAACGCCCGGGTGAAAGACCGCGACCTGCGCCGCGAAAATGCCGCGTTCGATAAACAGGAGAACATCGCCGAGCTCGAGATCAGCTGCGTCCCCGAGCGGATGCTGTTCACCAAAACGAAGCTGAAAGCCAAAGCCGGCCAGCCCGTGAAGCTCACCTTCACCAATCCCGATGCCACCCAGCACAACTGGGTTCTCGTCCAGCCCGGCGCGCTGGAAGCCGTCGGCATGGCCGGCAACGAAATGGCCAAAGACCCCAACGGCATCCTAAAACACTTCGTCCCCACCGACACCATGAGCGACAAAATCCTCGTCGCCTCCAAACTCCTCAACCCCGACACCGGCGAGATCCTCCGCTTCACCGCCCCGGAGAAACCGGGCACCTATCCGTTTCTGTGCACCTTTCCGGGGCACTGGATTATTATGAAGGGGGAGATGGTGGTGGAGTGAGGAAATGTTTTAGAAAATTCCGAATCGAGGAATTCAAGTCAGAAATCCATAGAGGAATCAGACTTACGCTTCGGAAAAAATTAATGGCTAGTGAGGCTAATTCCGAAACACATTTTTAAAGTGCCAGGCCAAGAACTCCGGATCGGGTAGATTCTTTTCCGGAAGAACCAGAGGGTTCCCTTCGAATCGCTCAAACACAGATTCAACTTCCACGTATTGTCCCGAATCCGCTGCGAGTGCCTTGATCCTTGGCGCCAAGTTGAGCTCCAGACTCTCATTAAATCCAATAAAGCCACGATCAAACGCTTTATCGTACGTTGCCGCCAAACTGAGTCCGTTCCTAGGATTCAGTCGGTTTTGCGGATCAATTGACCACGGTTTGATGTGACTCGCGACGAGAAGTTCTTTAATCGCTAGTTGAGAGATCGCGCATCGGTTTTGGTAGGAAGACAAAACAATTTTTCGAAAGAATTGCTGCCTTCGCCTTACTTTAACTACTGCGGTTGAATTTTCGATCTCTTCTGGCGGATCGGGAGCACGAGTTTCGTCGTTCCAAATATCAAATGACTCCAGCGCAGCTTCCGACTCATCAGCGAGCATTTCGAAATGTCCCGCAAACTCTTCCCAAATCGCGCGGTCAGCGTTACTGGCTCCTGATAGACCACTGATTCCGCGAGCCTGCTCCTCGGGGTCGAGCGAAGTGAAGTTACTTAGCTTCATCGCCACAGCTCCCGGAGATCGCCCGATTCTTTCTGCCAACCTAAGTATGGGTGGATGCGTGCTGTGCTGCTTTCCGAACGGCGTTTGGTGGTAAAGGTTCAATGCAGCCAGCAATTCTGGGCGTGTCCAATGATTCGGCATGTAGGAGAGATACCGCTACGGAATTGGCTTTGCAATTCCCAACCATCTTGCGAAACAATCACGGCACCGTTACACTCTGCGGAATTCCGTTTAATGACTATCCCTTCCGACCGCTATCAAATTCTCGAACAAATTGGCAAGGGAGGGCTCGGGATTGTCTACCGTGCCATGGATACGCAGCTGAACCGGGAGGTGGCGATCAAGCGGGTGCGGGTGGATACGGAGGAGCCGATTGAAGAATTGACGGCGAACCTGGTCGAGGAAGCGAAGACGTTGTCGGCCCTGAATCACCCGAATATCGTGACGGTTCACGACGTCGGGCATGACGCGGAGGGGCCGTTCGTGGTGATGGAATTGCTCAACGGCGATACGCTGGATGATGTGATCGAAAAAGCGCCGCTGCCGATGCCGGATTTTGAGCGGCTCGTGCAACAAACGCTGGACGGAATGATCGCAGCGCAATCGGTGAATCTTCTCCACCGTGATCTAAAGCCGGCAAATATCATGCTGACCTGGCTGCCCGGCGGGACGTTCCAGACGAAAATTCTCGATTTCGGCCTGGCGAAATTTTCGCCGAAACCAACGACACAAACCATGGATCACAGTGACTCGATCCTCGGGTCGATTTATTTCATGGCGCCGGAGCAGTTCGAGCGCAAGCCGCTGGATGCACGGACGGATCTGTATTCGCTCGGAGCGATTTTTTACTACTCGCTGGCGGGGCGCTATCCGTTCGACGGCGAACACGTCGTGGAGGTAATGACCTCCCACATGAACCACATCATGACCCCGCTGCAGGAGTACCGACCCGATGTGCCGACGCCGGTTTGCCGATGGATCGAACGGCTGATGGCGCGGGAAATGGACGACCGGCCGGCGAATGCAGCGGAGGCGCTGGCGGAGTGGAATCCGGAACCGGTGGTGGATGAAAAACAGCTGCGGGACGCGGCGGGCGGGGACCCGGAGATGGTGCTGGTTTTGCTGGACGAATTTCTGGGGGAAATGCCGGAGCTGCTGGATCAGCTCGGCCGGGCATTGGACGAGGTGCAGTGCGCGGAGATCGAGGAAGTGGCGCGAACGATCCGCGGGACGGCGTCGACTCTGGGATACACGGGGGTGATCGCGATCGCGAAACAGATCGAGGAAAACGCGGCGACCGATCCGACCCGTTGCCGGAAATTGAGCGAAGGTTTTCCCGCGGCTCTCCGTCAATTGGAGGAAACCGTCCGGAACGGGGAGTTGAAAAGCGGGTGATTGGTCGTTTTCTTTTCAGCAATGAGCGAAGCCAAAATTCTGATCGCCGACGACGGGAAAGTGATGCGGGTCGTGCTCGCCGCGAGCCTGAAAAAAAACGGGTACGAGGTGGTCGAGGCGGAGAACGGACAGGAAGCAGTCGACCGGCTTCGTGAGCACGGGGATTTTGACCTCGTCGTGCTGGATATCCAGATGCCCGAGCTGGACGGGATCAGCGCGCTGAAGGAAATCCGGAAATCACACAGCCGGGTCGAGTTGCCGGTCATTATGGCCACCGCGAATGACCAGGAGGAGGACGTGGTCCAGGCGTTCGAGCTGGGCGCGAACGATTTCATTTCTAAGCCGATCAACTTCCCGATCCTGAAAGTGCGGGTCGAAACGCACATTCAACTGAAGCGGGCCAGCGAAGAACTGGCCCGGAAGGGCGGAAACAGCACCGGCTGATTTTGAATCGTCAGGACTGAAATCTCACCGGCCCTGCTGGAGCGATTTGTCGATCAGGCCTTCGTAAATCTTCGCCCGTTCGGGCATTCCGAGGCCGCGATTGCGATACTCGTACATCTTCACATTGATTCGCGCGCGCTGTTCGGTGGAGAGCCTGGAAAGCTTCGATATCGTCGCGGGCGGCGGCTTGTTGGGATAGCCATCGGCCCCGAATCCTTCCTTAAAATTCGCGGCTCCTTTTTTCGCATCGGCGATCTGCCCATCAGACAAGCGCCTCGGATCGCCACCGACACCCCGGAAATCCCGGCTGCTCCCGGAGGAGGAGGATTTCGTGCTGCTGCTCTTCCGGAAAGCTTTCGAAGGAAGTTTTTCGTAGCGGATGGAAACCACTTCGCTGCCGGCGACCTTGATCTGAGCGGTGAGGGATTCCAGGTCCGAGTCGTCGCCTTTCACATCGACGAGCTGCCAGCCATCGGCGTTGGTTTGTTCGGAAACGACATAGGATGCCTTCGATTCGACATCAAACAGGGTGGCATAAACGTCCTCCTCGATCCGGGCCACGCCTGTGAGGACGAGGCTTTTGGAAAGCTGAACGGAACGGAGAAAGGGCGAATTCCCCTTCAGCGCAGAAAAATTTTCGTCCGAAACCGGGACAGGCAGACAATCCGCCTGCGAAGGCAAGCCTGTCGGGGTCTGGGCCTGCAGGGCAATCGAACCGGCGGACAAAGCGAATCCGATCGCGACAAGGCGGAATGGTAGGAGGAGGAAAATCACGAGTCCACTTTCACAAATTTGAAATAATCGATGTCACCGATGCCTGTCGATTCCCCGTTTTCCAGCATGACAACTTTCATCCGGTAGACGCCCTTTTTCAGCGGGACCGTTTTACAGGAAATCATTTCGAGTTTCTGCCAGCTGCCGGTGTCGGGAATAGTGATTTTTTCGGTGATGGCCTTTCCGTCGAATTCGAGTCGAAAGGTCCCCCCCTTCTTTTTTGATGCCACCGGCATTTCGACCGTGTAGGTGCCGGGTTCGGTCACTTCGACGGTATACACGAGCCATTCCTCCGCCCGCGTCCAGCCGATGCCGTGGCCGTTGGAGGCGTCGGACCGCTTTTCGATATCGACGGATGTTTTTTCGCGGTAGTCCTCGCCCTTGTTCTCTTCGTCGGCATCGGAATAAGCGACTCCGGCAGGACCCTTGTCCCAGTGCTCCGCCTCGATCAGCCCGGGAATCGCGGCCGGCTTTCCGGAAAAGGGTGTCGAATTCTTCGGATCAGCCTGGAGAAATACGGCAGAAACGGCGAGCAGCGCAAAAACGGAAACAGGAATGCGGGTTTTCATGAAGACGACCAATCAACCACGGCTTTGGGTACAGGGGCAACGGCGCATTTGCGAATCGCAGTGGCACGATCCAACAGGGTTGGTTTGGCGAACGTACCCTGTTGAATCGTAAATCAGTAAAACGTGCGACTTTGATTTTGATATGTTTCGGATATGTTAGGCAGTTCGTTGCTTTCCTGATCATGGTTCTCCGAGTCCTGCCCCATCGATTTCCGTTTCCCGGTATTGCCGTTGTCGCACTCTGCCTCCTGGTGTGCTTCACGCAAACGCCGGCGTCCGCCCAACTCGACAGCCCGCTGGAAGGGCAGATTGAGCGCTACGTCAAATCCCTTCGCGGTCGGGGGGTGATTCGCGGACACGAACGAACGGCCTGGCTGGTCTACGATTTCACCTCGGGGAAAAAACTGGTCAGCATCAATGAGAATTCATCTCTGCAGGCGGCCAGCATGGTGAAGCCCTATCTCGCCCTGGCCTTTTTCCACCAGGTGAAAAACGGGAAGCTGATCTATGGGCCTTCCAGCAAGCGGCACATGGAGTTGATGATTCAGAAATCGAACAATGAATCGACCAACTGGGTGATGCGGCAGACCGGCGGACCGGCGGCAACTCAGGCGCTGCTGAAAAGACACTATCCCGATTTGTGCCGGCAACTGAGTCTCGTGGAATACATCCCGAAAAGTGGACGGACGTATCGGAACAAAGGCTCGGCCGGAGACTACGGGCGGTTTTTGATGGCCCTCTGGCGCGGGCAATTGCCGCAATCGAAAGAAATGCTCCGGGTCATGGGCCTGCCGGGATCCGACCGGTTATACAAGGACGCCAAGCGCATTCCCTCCGGCACCCAGGTTTACAACAAGACCGGCAGCACCGCGATGTGCTGTGGTGACATGGGCATCCTGGTGGCCCGCGGCCGGAATGGGAAATACTACCCGTATGTCGTTGTCGGGATCATCCAGAGCGGCGTCCGCAACGGCTCGAATTACGGATCGTGGATTTCGCGGAGGGCGGATGTGATTCGCGAAGTGTCGAACATCATCTACCTCGATCTCAAAAAGCGGCACTCCCTGTAAATTGGAATCGCGCCGAAGTCAGGCGTCGATGAGCCTGCCAGCCAGGTCGAGCCCGCTTTGCAGCGCCAGCGAAACCCGACCTTTGCCGGTGGTCGAGTCTCCGGCGATATGAATCCCCGTCGATTCCGCAGTCCGCGCGGCGTTGGCGTCGAGAATGCCGGTGGGGAGCGAAAAGCGCCATCTTTGTGCGTCGTGCCAGATCGGTGTGGCACTTTTATCCAGCAATTGCATCACTTCACAATTCACCTTCTCGATCAATTCGTCGGCCGGGACATCGTAGTTTTTCAATGTCCAATCCGGCTGCATCTGTGCCATCACTACCGTGAATTCCGAGGAAATCCGGTCCGGCTTGGCGTTTTCATGAGAAAGCCAGGCGATGGGGTGCTCCCGATCCGGGTTCACCAGCGCATATCGCTCTTCGTCGCTCCAAACGTCATCGGCACGGCCATATCCGATCATGAAACTCCACTGGGACTGGAATCGGGTTGCGGAAAGCGCCGCCTTCAGGCCGGCCAATTCAGGGGGTTCCGCAGGGAGCAATTCGGCGGCCTGCGGGGCCGGGAGGGCAAGCACAACGTCGTCAAATTCTTCACCGACTCCATCGCGAGAGTCGGGGTCGATCTGCCACCTGCCGCCTGGACCGCGATTGATACCGGTCACCAGCGTTTCCCGGTGAATTTTGCAGCCGGCTGATTCGGCGAGCAGGTTCCCGAGCGTGCTGATCCCATTGG
>JABDJT010000009.1 GCA_013003335.1 Verrucomicrobiales bacterium
GCGGAAGACCGCCGAGCACAAAAAGATGTTCACGACTCTTGGAGAGATCGATGTGAAGGCGGGGGACGAAGTGACCGTGACCATTTCCAACGAGGGCGTCGTGGGCGGCCACGTGATCATTGATGCCGTGCAGTTTTTACCGCTGCCGTGATTCGATTACGTCTGAAATAAAAGAGCCTATGAAAGTCTTGTTGGTTTCCCTTTTTACACTGGCCGTTTCCTCGGCCGGCATCTGCGCAGACTCGAAAATCGATGAGCTGGTTTCGTCAATCGCGGAACGGCAGATCAAGGCCGGGCGGGTTGTTGGAGTGAGTATCGGTATCGCGCGGGGGGATGAGATTGTGCACTTGAAAGGGTATGGGACCGCAGACCTGGAAAACGACGTCGCCGCTACGGAAAAAGGCGTCTATCGGATTGGTTCAATCACGAAAATGTTCACGGCTGCGGCGATACTGCTGCTCGTCGAGGAGGAAAAATTGAACCTCGACGATCCCCTTTCGAAATTCATTCCGGATTACCCCGAGCCGGTTGGTGACGAGGTCACGGTCCTCCATTTGCTGCAACACACTTCGGGAATTTTCAGCTTCACCGATATACCGAACCGCCGCCTGCAGATGCGGATGGACGTGAAGCACGAGGAGGTCGTCGAGCGGTTCAAAGACAAGCCGGTTCACTTCGAGCCGGGCGAAAAGTTCCGGTACTGCAATTCCGGTTATTTTTTGCTCGGGATGATCATCGAAAAGGTATCCGGCCAAAAATACGGTGCCTTTCTGGAGGAACGAATTTTCCAGCCGTTGGATCTGAAATCGACCTATCTGGACCGGAATCTCCGAGTCATTCCCCATCGGGTGAGGGGCTACGCGAAGTGGGGTGAAAATACGGTGAACGCCAATTACACGAGCATGACGCAGCCATTCTCCGCCGGCGCGATGGCATCGACGGCGGGAGATTTGATCCACTGGCAGCGGGCGTTGGTGAACGGGGATTTGTTGAAACCGGAGTCCTACGAGCAGATGACGACAGCCGGAGAACGGAATGATGGAAAATCGATTCCGTACGGACTCGGCTGCTTCGTGAACCCGGGCGACGACAACAAGCCGAAGCAAATTTGGCACGGCGGCGGCATTCCCGGTTTCATTTCTGAGCTGGTGTATTTTCCGGAAAGCGATCTGACGATCGTCATTCTGACCAACAGCATGCAGGCCCAGGCAAACAAGATGTCGCGGGAAATCGCGAGCGGGATTTTGGAACTGGAGGCCGATTGAGACGGGTAAACGAAACCGGACGCATTCGTGGAAGCCGATTATTTCACGGGAGCGCGAATGGCCCGGCCGGGACTCCGGTCCTGTTCGGCAATTTTCCCGTCGCGGACGACGAATTGGCCGGCGACGAGAACATGTGGAATCCCGATGGTGAGTAGTTCGGCATCGGTGAAAGTCGCCTTTTCACGAACGGTTTTCGGGTCAAACAGGGTCAGATCGGCGTCGGCTCCGACCTGGACACGGCCTTTTTTCTTCATGGCGGGGACGCGGGCTTCGAGTCGTTTGGCTGGACGGTAGGAAATTTTGGCGAGGGCGGTCATCAGGTCAATTTCGCCTTTTTCGCGAACATAGAATCCGAGGACGCGGCCGAAGGTGCCGGCGTTTCGCGGGTGGCCCTTCAGGCCGTCGCTGGCGATCATGGTTTCGGGGTGTTTCAGGGCGTAAGTGACAGTCGATTCGGGATTGGAATGGACGATGACGAGGCCGCCGGTTTCGCGATATTTCCTGAAGGTCTCCTCCGTGAGACGCTCTCCGGTTTCCCCCCACTGCAAGTCGTTGTAACTCAGGCCGAAGCTTTTCTGCCAGCCATCAGCAAAAATGGCGGATTTAATGTCGGTCATCCCGGCGGTCCAGGGATAAACCTCGGCGGAGACATCGGTGCCGTTTTGGCGGGCAGCGACGAGCATGTTGAGGATTTCTTCTGTTTTGGAGGCTCCGGAGGCCTGGAGATGGACGATAACGAGCGGGGCCCCGGTTTCGGCGGAATATTCGATGACCTCGCGGGTCGCGCCCGGGCTGTTTTGGCGGCGATCGCGAATGTGGACGTGGCAGGTGGCGTCGTACTCCGCAGCGACGCGAAACAGTTCGCGGACTTCGTCGTGGCTGGCGGCGGGGGTGTAGGAAAGCCCGAATCCGACGGCGACGGCCCCTTCGTCAAGTCCACGGGCGATTTGGGCGCGGATTCTGGCGATCTGCTCGCCAGTCGCTTTGACAGTGGCGGCTTTCGAGTCGGATTTCGGCAAAAACGAGGGAAAATCGCCCAAGACCCGCATCCGGCATTTGATGTGACCGATGGCGACACCGTGATTCAGTGGCAGATTTTCGGCTTTTCGGTCGGCATACCATTTCGCGACGTTGTCCGTGCCGACCTCGAGTTCGAGCAGGGTGGTGACGCCGTCGCGGATTTTAAACCCAATCGAATCCGCGTCCCAGGCGTGCTGGTGGAGGTCGATAAATCCGGGAGCGACGACCAGGCCGCTGGCATCAATTGATTGAGCCCCAGTGAGTTCCGATTTGCTGATCGAGGCAATTTTTCCGTCGCGAATCCCGACATTCCGGATTGAATCCATGCCGGTTTCGGGATCCATGACGCGGCCATTTTGTAAAATCAGGTCAAATTCCTGCGAAAATGCGGAAAAATGGCCCCAAAACAGGCCAAAAACGGCGAGAAACGAAACGACCCTGTTCATTTTCCAAACGAACCCTGTTTGATCGATTTTTACCACCCGCAATTGTGTCCCTTTTTTTGGTGGTAAAGTGGAAAAAAAACCTCACATTTCGGGCCGTTTTTCCGTTTCTGGAGAAATGCTATCTGTTTCTACGGATAGGCGTAATACGTGACCGCGTCTCTTGTTTGAGAGGCGGGAAATACCGAGTGTTATCGCATCTTCGGAAAAGATTTACCCAAACATCCACACACCAAAATATATGAAAGGCTGCAAAGGATTTTATCAATCAGGACTCGCCAACCGTCGTGAGTTTATGCAAGTCGGTTTTGCCGGCGGTCTCGGGCTAGCATTGCCCGAATTGCTGAAGACGGAGGCACTTGGTGCGACCAAGTATTACGAGTCGAAGGAAGGCGTCGCCAAGTCGCTGATCCACATTTACCTGCCGGGCGGTTGCGCTCACCAGGAAACGTGGGATCCCAAGCCGTATGCGCCGGCGGAATACCGCGGTCCCTACAAGCCGATCAAAACGAATGTTCCGGGAATCGAGTTCTCCGAGAACATGAAGAACTTGGCCAAAGTAGCCGATAAGATGTGCGTGATCCGTTCCATGAATCACGGCGAAGCCGCTCACGAGCGTGGCACGCACAACATGTTTACCGGTTATCGCCCGAGCCCGGCGATCAAGTTCCCGTCTTTCGGTTCGGTGATCTCCCATGAATTCGGTCCGCGGAAGAATCTTCCTCCGTATGTTTGTGTGCCGAATCAGCCGAATGAATTCGCCGGAACCGGTTATTTGTCCTCGATGTATGGCCCGTTTGCTCTCGGGTCTGATCCGGCGGCTGACACTGGATTCAAGGTTCGTGACCTGACCCTTCCTGGCGGAGTGGATGCGAAGCGCTTCGAGCGTCGCCGGACTCTTCTGGAAACGGTTGATTCCCATTTCCGTAACATGGAGAAGGCTGATGAGATCGATGCCATGGACACATTTTACCAGCGTGCTTACGGCCTGATTTCCTCGCCCGAAGCCCGCGATGCCTTCGATCTGACGAAGGAAGACGCGAAGGTCAAAGAGCGCTACGGCAAGAACCAGGCCGGGATGCGGATGCTCCTCGCCCGTCGTCTTGTCGAAAGCGGTGTTCGCCTGGTGACCATGACTTACGGCGGTTGGGACATGCACGATCGGATCAAGGACGGCATCGCCCGTAACGTTCCGTCGCTCGATCAAGCACTTGCGACGCTGATTACTGATCTGGACGAACGCGGATTGCTCGACAGCACGATGATCATGGTTTCCTCCGAATTTGGCCGGACGCCGAAGATCAACAAGACTGACGGTCGTGATCACTGGCCGCGTGTTTTCTCCACGATGCTCGCCGGTGGCGGCATCAAGGGCGGCATGGTTTACGGTTCGTCCGACTCTCTTGCTGCGGAGCCCGATGAGAATCCAGTGGACGTTCAGTCGTTCGCGAAAACGGTATACCACCAGCTCGGCATTAATGCCGACAAGGAATTGGTGGCTCCGGGACCGCGCCCGATGGAAATCGTCGACGGCGGTAACGTTATTACCGACATCATCGAAAAATCTTCCTGAAAACCTATTCCAACCAATCCAACGCTATGAACTGCATTCTGAATTACCAGAGTGCGGTCATGAAGCAAATGCGAGGAATGCTGACAGCGATCGGGCTGGCAGCATTCTTGGCAATGGGGCTCCCGCTCCAGCTTCAGGCCGCCAATCCGGACTTCCAAAACACCTCACCCCGCGGTGCCAAGCGTGGCACGGAGGTACAAGTGACCTTCACGGGCAGTCGAATCGATGATGCCCAGGAAATCCTCTTCCATCAGCCCGGTATTTCGTTCAAAGACCTGAAATGGGCCGTGGACGAAAAGACTAAGCGCGGCAGCCTCACAGCGACGCTCGTGATCGCACCGGATGCGAGGCTCGGTGAGCACCAACTCCGTCTTCGTTGTAAGTCCGGCGTTACCTATGCGCGAACGTTTTGGGTTTCCCAGTTCGATAACGTGGCCGAGGTCGAGCCGAATGACAGTTTCGAAGAGCCCCAGACGATCCCGCTGAATTCCACGGTGACCGCCGCAGTGAAGCCGGAAGAGGTTGATTTCTTCAAGGTTCAGGCGAAAAAAGGCCAGCGTATCAGCGTGGAAATTGAAGGTCTGCGGATCAACAATGTTCGCAACCGGGTCGCAATTGATCCATACGTCGCGATCCTGGACAAAGACCGGTTCGAGTTGGCTGTGTCCGATGATTCCGCTCTGCTGAAACAGGAGTCCGTGATTTCGATTGTTGCGCCGGAAGACGGCGAGTACGTGATCGAAATTCGCGATGCAAGTTACCAGGGAAGTGGCCGGTATCGCGCCCATATTGGTTCGTTTCCGCGACCGTTGGCGATTTACCCTTCCGGTGCCAAAGCCGGGTCTGAAACGGAATTTACCCTGATCGGTGACCCGAAAGGAACTTACAAAGCGAAAGCCAAGATGCCGGTTGATCTGGTTGATGAGCATGAGGTTTTCGGGATGCACGAAAACCTGATTCCGGCTTCCGGGAACAAAGTGCGGGTGAGTCCGTTTGAAAACGTGCTCGAAGCCGAGCCGAATAACAAAAAAGAAGAAGCAACCAATGCACCTCATTCTCTTCCGCTGGCTTTCAACGGAATTCTGGAGGAGCCGGGCGACACGGATTATTTCAAGTTCACGGCCAAAAAAGGCGAGCGTTACCGTTTCAAGACCTACGCAAACCGGATCGGTTCGCCGGTCGACACGGTGCTCTACATCTACAACGAAAAAGGCGGCTCAGTTGGTTCGAACGATGACGCAGACGGCTCGAAAGACAGCCGGGTCGATTTCAATTGTCCGGCAGATGGTGTCTATTTCGTGCGCGTAAAAGACATGCTTGATCGCGGGGGCAAAGATTTCGTTTATCGAGTCGAGTCGGAGCCGTATACACCGGGAATTCTGGTGACCATGCCGGAGATGCTGCGCCGGGATAATCAATACCGGAAACAATTCAACATTCCCCAGGGCAACAACTTCGCCATGGTGGTCAACGTTTCGCGCCAGAATCTCAGCGGAGATTTGCAGTTTGATCTGCCGAAACTTCCCGCTGGCGTGACCTGGGAAGCCGGAACCATACCGAAAAACCTGAGCCAGTTCCCAATTTTGCTGAAAGCAGCTCCGGACGCGCCGGTGGCGGGGGCCATGTATGATTTTCAGGTCAAGACCGTCGACGCTGAAAAGCCGGTTGTCGGAAAGTACTCACAGTCGATCGCGTTCGTCCGCGGAAACCCCAATGGAACGGCCTATTACACTCGATCGAATGATCAATTGCCGATCGCGGTGGTCGAAAAAGCCCCGTTCAGCATTTCCATCGATCAGCCGAAAGTTCCGATCGTAAGAAACGGGACGATGAAATTGAAAATTCGCGCCAATCGCCTTGACGGATACGACAAGAAAATCGTTGTCCGAATGCTCTGGCGTCCCCCGGGCATCAGTTGCCCGGCAACCATGACCTTCAACGAAAAGGATACCGAATTGGAATACGAGTTGAATGCCAACGCGAACGCCGAAGTCAACAACTGGAAGATTACGATGCTGGCCGAGTCAGATGGCGGGAAGGGTCAGATGGTCGTCGCCGCTCCGTTCGTCAATCTCAGCGTCGAAGAACCCTATGTAGGCATGAAGTTGAACCTGACTACGGTGAAACAGGGTCAGAAGACGGAGATGGTTGCCAATATCGATCAACTTCGCGATTTCGAGGGCGAAGCCCAGGTTCAACTCTTCGGCCTCCCGGCAAAAGCAATTGCGCAGACCATGAAAATCAACAAGGGCACCACCGAATTGCGTTTCCCGATCTCCACGGAACTCGACACTCCGGTTGGGCAGCATAAGAACATGTTCTGCACGCTGGTTTTGACCAAGAATGGCGCACCGATTACCCATCGTGTGGGTATGGGAGGTGTCTTGCGTGTCGATCCCAAGCCGAAGGAGCCGGCCAAGCCCGCTCCGAAACCCGCAGCCGATCCGAAGGCTGTCGCCGCGAAAGCGCCTGCGCCGAAGCCGGAAAAACCACTCTCCCGACTGGAACAACTCCGCCTCGAAGCAAAAAAGGCGGCCGAACAGAAGTAAGAAAACCAACCAGATATTTTCAACGAAACACGAACCAACTGGGTCTGTTCTCCAAACCAACCCTGTTGATTCGAAATCCGACCCCGCACCGGTTCTGCAAATGAAACCAACCTCATTGATCACCTTCACGGCTCTTGCCGCTTTCTCGATCCCGGCTCTTGCCGAGCCGATCGATTTCAAAAAGGATATTCAGCCGATACTCGAGTTCCACTGCGTTTCGTGTCACAACGAGCACGAAGCCAAAGCGGATCTCCGATATGATACGGCCGAGTTTTTTAAGAAAACAGCCGCTGGAACCGCATTCCATGCCGGGAAACCGGACGATTCATTGATGATCGAGTTGGTGACGCTTCCGGCAGACGATTCCGATGTGATGCCTCCCAAGGGCCGCACCTTGAATGAAGCGGAAATCGGCAAGCTGAAGCAGTGGATCGCAGAAGGTGCTCAGTTTCCGGAAGACATCACGTTGGTCGCCAAGAAAGAGGAGGACTGGAAAGATGCGGTCCCACTGCCGGATAAAGGTAAAAAACTCGTCAAAATCGGCGTTTTCCCCGAGGACATTGTCTTGGAAAAAGCGCGCGATTTTCAATCGGTGGTCGTGATGGCGACGTACGAAGATGACACCACCATGGATGTCACAAAAAGTGCGACGTTCAATTTTGCAGACCCCAGCCTGGTAGGGCTGAAAAAGCGGAATTCATTCATTCCGAAAAAAGACGGACAGACGGAATTGATCGTGAAAGTGGGACAGCACGAAGCTAAAGTTCCTGTCACTGTGAAAGAATCCATGGTGGACCGCCCGGTCAGTTTTCACCTCGACGTGATGCCGATCTTTATGCGGCAAGACTGTAACGTCGGATCCTGCCACGGATCGGCCCGCGGGCAGGACGGGTTCATGCTCTCCCTGTTTGGGTATGACCCGAATGGTGACCATTATCGCCTCACTCGTGAGATGGCTGGACGGCGCATCAACCTTGCGATTCCCGAGGAATCCTTGCTCGTTGAAAAATCGATCGAAGCTGTGCCTCACACCGGAGGGAAGCTTTTTGAGAAGGGGTCGCATTCCTGGAGAACGATGGTCGAATGGATCGAGAACGGAGCGGAAAATGACACGGGTGACATTCCCTACGTCACCGAGATGACTCTTTATCCGCCGAAGCTCGTTCTGGAAGGTGCCGGCGCCACGCAGCAAATGACGGTCCGTGCGAAGTATTCGGACGGAACGGATCGCGATGTGACCGAACTGGCCGTTTTCATGAGCAGCAATGACCCGACTGCGGCCATTGATAAATCCGGTCTTGTGACTGCCGGCAAGCGCGGGGAGTCATTCATCATGGCCCGTTACGAAACGAAAACTGTCGGTATTCAGACCATCGTAATTCCCGAGAATCTTGAGTATACCCGTCCGACTCCCCCGGAATCGAATTTCATCGATACGCTGGTGCACGAAAAACTGCACAAGTTGCGGATCGTTCCCTCGGGCGAATGCTCGGATGAAGTCTTTCTCCGCCGGGCCTATCTCGATATCGTCGGCCAGTTGCCAACCGCCGAAGAATACAAAGTTTTCGTGGCCGACAAGACTCCTGACAAACGCACGAAAGTGATTGATCAGCTTTTGGATCGAAAAGAATTCACGGAACTCTGGGTGATGAAATGGTCGGAATTGCTCCAGATCAAGTCAGACGGAAATGTAGCCCGGGGGATTTCCTACAAGGCTGCTCTGCTCTACCACAACTGGCTCAAGGAGCGGATTGCAGAGAATGTTCCGTTCAACGAGATCGTGAGCGAGTTGCTGGGATCGACCGGCGGAACGTTTGGAAACCCAGCGACCAATTTCTACCAGGTCGAACGGGACCAACTGAAGCTTTCCGAAAACGTGGCCCAGGTATTCATGGGCATGCGATTGCAGTGTGCTCAATGTCACAAC
>JABDJT010000055.1 GCA_013003335.1 Verrucomicrobiales bacterium
TCCAAGGTCAGCATTTTGGCGAAAATGTCCTGCTTCACGCCGGTCATGGGCCCTTTTCGCGCCGCATAGCCGGCCATCCAAAGGTTTTCTGTCGGGGAGATTTTTTCTACGGCAGCTGCTGCTTTCCAGGGGTAGGTTTCCTGCGAAGAGGCGGTCGAAGCGACAAGAGCAAGAACGAAGAGGGCGATTCTCATACCGCTGAGAATGTCAAATCGAGTCGATCGGTGCGAGCCTCAAAACGAATGAACAGGGTACGTTCGATGAACCAACCCTGTTGGATCGTTTCTCAATCGCGAACGACCCGGCCGTCAGCGAGCTCGATTTTCCGGTCTCCGCTTTCGGCAAGTTCGGTGTCGTGAGTAACGACAAGGAGAGTCCGTTCGCGCTCGTCGACCAGATCCATGAGTAAATCCATCACAGACCGGCCGGCCTTGGAATCGAGGTTGCCGGTCGGTTCGTCTGCGAAAATGATTTCGGGATCATTCACAAGCGAGCGGGCAATCGCGACCCGCTGCTGTTCACCGCCGGAAAGTTCAGCCGGCAGGTGGTTGAGCCTTTCGCCCAGGCCGACTCTTTCCAACAATTCCGCGGCGCGGTCCCGGTTTTGCTTGCGCCCGATCAGGGAAGGAATCAGCACGTTTTCAATGGCTGTGAGCTCCGGCAAAAGGAAGAAATTCTGGAATACGTAACCCATTTTCTCATTTCGAAGTCGGGCCTGATCTTTCCGGGATAACCGGTACAAATCCTTCCCGTCGATGATGACATTTCCCTCGTTCGGCTGTTCCAGCCCGGCCAAGGTGTAGAGTAGAGAGGTTTTGCCCGCTCCAGAGGCACCGCTCAAAAACAATTTCTCGCCGCGCCGAATCTCGATGCTAACTCCTTTGAGAACCTCAATCCGGTTGGAGCCGATTTGAAAAGTCCGGAAAACGTCATTCGCGGCCACAACAGTTTGCTTTGCGGATGATTCGCGAATTTCAAATTGGGGAGAAGCTGTCACAGCTCAAGTAATTTAGATTTACGAACTAAATAGTCCCGAATACGTGCCAAAACGAAGGCTTTTTTCATTTTCCGTGAAAATCGCGGCAGGGTCCGTCTGTCAGCCGAACATTTCCCTCACTTTATTTGCGATAGCCCTACCCAAGCTGGCGTGCCCGGCCGAGTCAATATGAATGCAGTCTGGATCCGGACAGGAAGCAAAATCACCCGCATTCAAAAATTCCACACCACGGTCTGCGGCCATTTCTTTATAGGCAGCGGGTAGCTTGCGCGAAATTTCGGGGGCGGTGTCGAACAGATGCCAAAACGGACAATTCCAATCGGAGACGGGAGCCGGACAAATCATCAGAACCAGAGGCGGATTATTTTCCGGTCCGGCATCGCTCGCGAGAACGACATCGACCAGGGTTGTAACGCCGTGAGCGATGGCGTACGCGTTGTGATTCATGTGATTTTTTAAATCGTTCGTCCCGAGCATGATGATGGCGAGATCGAGCGGTTTCTGGGATTCGAGCACGACAGGCAAATGATTGAGACCGCACTTTGAAACGGTCGGCTCATAAGGATCCTCCCAAACGGACATCCGCCCGTTCTGCGCTTCTTCAATTACAGAAAATTCGTCGCCCAGCACGTTGCCCATGACACCCGGCCATCGGATATCCGGTCCGTAACGCTCGCCATCGCTGCCGGGGACAAAACCCCAAGTATTGGAATCGCCGAAACAGAGAATGGTTTTTTTCGTGTTGGTAGCACTCATTGCTAACCGTCTTTTCAACGGATCCACTCACGCTTCCGCCAGAAATTTCTTCAGCGTTGCAAAATTTTCACCGATCGCCTTGATCACCGTCGGCACAATTTTCGGATCTTTGTGGCCGAGATATTCAACATGCAAGCTGATCGGGCCGGTGAACTGGCTGGCTTTCAGCGTATTGAAAAAGCCGCGGTCGAGAGAGCCGTCACCGAGGGCTCCCCATTTGAGCTTGTTGTCGACCCAGCCGGGATCCTTGATGTAAACCGTGTCGATGTAGGGCCGGATCAGGGCGAAATTCAGGGGCCAGGCTTTGGCGCCTTCGACGGTGGCATGGCCCACATCAAATGCGTTTCCCACATCAGCCGGATCGTAATCGGAAAACAGATTCTCAAGGTCCCAGATCGGCCCGCCGACGTAATTTCTGCCGGAATGATTCTGGTAGACGGGCTTGATTCCCACCTCCTTGCAAAGCGTGACGAGCTCTTTCAACTTCGGGCGCACCTCATCCAGTTGCGGGCGAATCGGCTTTTTCAGATCGTATTTGTAATAGCTCATCCGGAAACGCTCGACGCCCAGCCCCGCTGCCGTTTTCAGCACCGCCTCGGTTCGTTGCGCATCACTGACTTCATTGATGCCTGAGGTCATCACAGTCAGTTTCAGGTTCTGTTTCTTGAGCGATTCCACCATTTTCGGGAGATCGTCTTCCACTCGTTCCGGCTCGACATGACCGCCGGGGCGCACGGC
>JABDJT010000138.1 GCA_013003335.1 Verrucomicrobiales bacterium
GATGCCCGTCCGGAACCCGGGGCGGCTTGGAGTCCTCCGCCGTTTTCGTCCAAAGCGTGCGATGTTTTACAAAGACGGACTTTTCTTCGTTCCAAACGCACAAGCCCGTTTCGTAGACCTCGAGAAACTTCCGGACTTTCACATAAGTGCCAACGAGGCGAGACCGGCCATTCTGATCCGGCAAACTCACATAGCCGCTGACCCAGGTCGGTCCTTTGCCCGGCATTTCCGCGACGGATCGAACACGGTTGTCCGCATCCTGGAAATAGTCGAACCGGAGTCGCAGGGGAGGTTCGAAAGATTTCAGCGGCGCGGGACCGGTGGTTGCGCTGCTCATGTGAAACAGGCCGAGCGGGTAGCGCGGCAGGTTGGTGTCACCCCAGGCCCAGAAAATCTTCCCGTCGTGCTCCGCCACCTGCACACTGTCGCATCCGAGAATGCCCGATTCCTCCCAGTCCTGCTCGAGTCCGAACCGCTGGCTTTCTCCGAAGAGACCGCCGCCGGTGAGTCGTCCGATCCGCCGGGCGGGGAGCCGACGTTTCACCGTGACGGTCGCTTTCCCGCCGGGCGTAGGCTTCAGCTTCACTCCGCGGTATCCAAAGCCGTCTGCCTTCACTTCGTATCCGTGCCCCTTCACGGAAAACCAGGTGTCCCGGCCCATCAGTTCCGGAAGGTCGAAAGCGATGATGCCCCGGTTGTCGGAAACGAACCGCACGTTGTGAGTCGTTCGCAATTCCACCAACGGCACCGGCCAGCCCGATCCCTCCTCCACCACGTCGATCCGGAACAGCGATTCGGGTTTCCCTTCTTTTTCCTGCGCCAACGCGGCTTGAAGTCCGGCGAAAAGCAGCAACAGGACAGTTATCCGCTGCAGAAGGCGGGAGGAAAATGGCGAAAGGAGTTTCATGAGAGGAATCGCTGTCCTCTGAATTCATCTCACCGACCGGGAACCGGAACAAGCCGGAAGTCTTCCGGGCGAATTCCGGTTTTCCCGATTTTGATTCAACAGGGTTGATTCGGCGAACAGACCCTGTTGATTCGTGTTTGTTGAATCTTCGGACGAAATATGACGTGGTGATTGCCGGGGCCGGCCATAACGGTTTGGTGGCGGCGGGATACCTGGCGCAGGCCGGGAAGTCGGTTTTGATGCTGGAGAAAAATCCGGAGATCGGAGGAGCGACGAAATCGGCGCGGATTTTCGACGGAGTGGACGCGAAAATTTCGGTCTACTCGTATTTGGTCAGCTTGTTTCCCCGGAAGATCGCGAAGGACCTGGGAATCGATCTGCAGCTCAAGCGGAGAAAGATCGCTTCCTACACGCCCGACGGAATCGGGGAACTGCTGGTTTCGAACGTGGATGAATCAGTGACGCGCGATTCGTTTCACGAACTGACCGGAACCGACCGGGATTACCTGGGCTACCTGAAATTGCAGGAAGCGCAGGAGCGGGTCGCGAAAGTCATCTGGCCCGGGTTGCTGAATCCGCTGGTGGACCGCGAGGCCCTGCTCTCCGGCCTGCAACCGGAAGACCGTCGCGCATTTTTCGAAGAGCCGCTCGGGAATTTGATCGAGTCACACCTCGATCACGATTTGATCCGGGGCATGGTGTTCACCGATGCGAAAATCGGCGTTTTAACCGAGCCGGAAGACGCTACGCTGCTGCAAAACCGGACGTTTCTGTATCACATCATCGGTCGTGGAACCGGCAAATGGCAGCCGCCGGCCGGCGGGATGGGTGCGCTGGTCGACCAGTTGGAGTCGGTGGCCCGAAGGGCGGGGACGGAGATTCTGACAGGGGCCGGGGTCCTGGAAATCGGACCCGGATCGGGAAACTCGGATCACGAAGTCCGCTTCTCTCTCGACGGTCAGGAGCAGTCGGTCAGAGCCCGGTTCGTGCTGCAGAACCACACACCTCCCCATCCCTCCGGCGAGGTGGACCGCGAACGCGAGGGCTCGGTCTTCAAGATCAACCTGATGCTGAAACACCTGCCCGCCCTGAAATCGAAGACCGTTTCGGCGGAGGACGCCTTCTGCGGGACCTTTCACATTGATGAAGGCTACGAGAAAATGAGAGCGGATTATTGGGCGGTCGATGCCGGATCGCTGCCCGAAGATCCCGGTTGCGAAATCTACTGCCACAGCCTGACCGACCCTTCGATCCTCGGGGAGGAGGTGCGGGAAAAGGGCTGGCAAACCCTGACCTGCTTCGGACTGGACGCACCTTACGGACTGTTTGAATCCGATAACGAAGCCCTCCGCCAGCTCACCCTGGAGCGGGCATTTCGGGTCATCAACGAACATCTGACC
>JABDJT010000072.1 GCA_013003335.1 Verrucomicrobiales bacterium
GGTCAAACCGGTAAATCCAAAGATCGTCGCCGGACGCGGTTTTATAAACCTCCGCCACCGCCCCTTCCAGGTTCAACTTTTTCGTGTCCGAAAAAACCGGAGTGACAGCCAGCAAGATCACGAGGGAAAAAATGATTCGTTTCATCCGCCGATCGTAGCACGGGTTTTCACGGCCATGGCAGCAAAAACGAAGCAACAGGGTTCGTTCGATGATCAGACCCTGTTCATTCGTGAATTGATTCAATCGATGTTCTTAAAGCTTTTATCGATTTCAGGTTTGTTTCGTTTGTGCTGTAAATTTCAGCAGAAACAGCCCGTAATCGGTTCGTCATGTCTGGAAAAGCTTCACTCACCAGCGATCACATCAGCCGCGTTCTTGAAAACCGGGCAGTCGATGATTTGGAACGGGATCTCTCTCCGGATTTCGAAAATCTGCCCGGCCGATTTCCTGCGGGTGCGTCGGTCCGCGAAGAATCCGTTGCGCGACGCTGGGGGTATCTCGGATCGGAACGGCACAATCGCGAGATTCCCGATTCAGCCTGGGCTGGGCAGATCGAGAATTTTGTTGGCACGGTCTCGCTTCCGGTTGGTATTGCCGGCCCTCTGCGGGTTCGGGGATTGTACGCAAAAGGCGATTTTCCGATTCCGCTCGCGACAACGGAAGCGGCTCTGGTAGCGAGTTACCATCGCGGCGCGACACTCCTCACCGCCAGCGGCGGATGCCGCAGCTTTTTGCTATACGAAGCGGTGAGTCGGGCACCCGCATTCGCCTTTTCCAGCCTCATCGATCTCGGGAAATTCGTGCTGTGGGTCATTGGAAAACAGGATGAATTCAAGGAAATTGCCGCTTCCACTACTCAACACGGACGGCTTGTTGACATGGGAATCGCCGTGGAGGGAAATCACATTTATCTCGATTTCGAATTCACGACCGGAGATGCCGCCGGCCAGAACATGGTTACCATCGCGACTCAGGCCATTTTTGATTTTATCCTGGCCAAAACTCCCGTGAATCCGACAGAGGCCTACGTTGAAGGGAACTACTCCGGCGACAAGAAGGCCAGTGCTCAATCCTTTACCTCCGTCCGCGGAAAAAAAGTTACCACGGAGGCGATCATCCCGGCCGACCTGATTGCGAAGCGGCTTCATACCACCCCGGAAAAAATGTGCGATTACTGGCGAATGTCCGCCCTCGGCGGGGTTTTGAGCGGTACGGTTGGTGTGCAGGGCCATTACGCGAACGGGCTCGCTGCCCTGTTCATCGCCACCGGCCAGGATCCCGCGTGCGTGGCTGAATCCGCTGTTGGCGTGACCCGTTTCGAAACGACATCTGCGGGAGATTTGTATTCCGCCGTCACTTTGCCCGACTTGATCGTCGGCACCGTCGGTGGTGGAACGGGATTGCCCGACCAGAACGGTTTCCTGGATTTGATGGGGCTGGCCGGAGCCGGAAACAGCGGGGCTTTCGCTGAAGTCTGTGGAGGGCTGATGCTCGCCGGGGAACTGTCCATTATCGGTGCCATGGCTGCCGGTGATTTCACCCGCGCTCACGAAAAGCGGACGCGAAAATAGCCGCCTGCCCTGATCCCTCATACCCGATTTTCCGATGCGTTGGTGGACCTATCAAAAAGAGCGCTTCCCCGTATTCGCTCACGGCCCGCTGATCCTTGCGTTCAGCTCTTCCGCAGTTTGTTTTTCGGCGCTGCTGCGGGGGGAAACGGCCTTTCCGCCAATCGTCTCCCTTGCCATTGCATTCGTCGTTTGCCTGATTTTTTTCCTGCAACTCCGCATCGCCGACGAGTTCAAAGACATCGAGGAAGACACCCGGTACCGACCGTATCGCGCTGTTCCGCGAGGGCTCGTGACGCTTCGAGAGCTCGGCTGGGTCTTCGTATTCGGCGCGATCATCCAGGCCGTCCTGTCGATTTGGCTGGAGCCGAAATTGCTGATCGTGCTGGGCGTCGCATGGGCCTATCTGGCCATGATGAGCGTCGAATTTTTTGCCCGTGAATGGCTTGTGGCCCGTCCGATCACTTATCTCTGGACCCACATGCTGATCATGCCGTTGGTCGACTTTTTCGCGACGGCGTGCGACTGGCTGGTCGAAAGCGGGGGTCCGCCGAATGGACTCGGTTGGTTCCTGGCGGCGAGTTTTTTTAACGGCTGCGCCATCGAACTCGGCCGGAAAATTCGGAAACCGGAAGACGAGGAGGAAGGGGTGCGGACATATTCGATTTTGTGGGGGCAAAAACGAGCAGGAACCGTCTGGCTCGCGATCATTTTCGTGACGGGCGTTTGCGCCGTGCTGGCCGCCCGCGAGATCGACTTTTTCCTGCCGGTGGTGGGAGTGTTGGGTGCAATTTTTGCGGTTGCTGCGATGGCAGCCGTAAGGAAAACGCATCACGAAATGGCGACAGGAATCTGGACGCTCGCCCTCTATCTCATGCTAGGCCTCGTGCCGATCCTGGTAGAATGACCCGCATTTACGACAGCGCCAACACCGGCCCGCCCGGCCCCGAGTTTGCCCTCGGCGGCAAAGCGGAAGCGCTGGTGCGGTTGACCGTCGGTGATTTTCCCGTGCCTCGATTTTACGTGTGCGAGAGCGATGAGCCGCTTCCTCCGTCCGTGAAACTCGATGCCGAAAGCTACGCGGTTCGTTCCTCCGCGATTGGCGAGGATTCCGGTGAGCACTCGTTCGCAGGTCAGTTTGAATCGTATCTCTTCGTGAAACCGGAAGACATTCCCGCGCGCATCGCCGACGTGATTGACTCCGCGAATTCAGAGCGCGTCGCGGCTTACCTCGAAGAAAAGGGTGAAGGCGGGGAGTCCGTCCCACAGCCCCGCGTGATTATCCAGGAAATGATCGACGCCTCCCTTGCCGGCGTCGCTTTTTCAGCCGATCCGGTCTCCAACGATCGCGACACGGTCGTGATTTCTTTCGTCGAGGGTACCGCCGCCGACCTGGTTTCCGGCGACGTCGAAGGCGAAACGATCCGGCTACGCGAAGGCGAAATTTCGGACGACGAACGAATGAACGAGGTTGCTGACCTTGCCCGGCGGAGCGAGGCGTACTTCGGCGCACCGCAGGATATCGAGTGGTGTTTCGACGCCGCCGGGAAACTTTGGATCGTCCAGTCGCGCCCGATCACGACGCTCCGCGACCCGGTCCGGATCTGGGACAATTCGAACATCGCCGAGAGTTATTCCGGCGTCACTTCGCCCCTCACGTTTTCGTTTGCGAAGCGAATTTACGCCGAGGTGTATCGCCAGTTCTGCCGGGTTCTGGCTGTGCCGCGGGCGCGAATCGAGGCGTCTGATTCCGTTTTCAATGGCATGCTCGATCAGATTCGTGGCCGGATTTATTACGACCTCGTGAACTGGTATCGCGTGCTGGCGCTGCTGCCCGGCTTTTCGGTGAACCGCGAATTCATGGAAGGGATGATGGGTGTGAAAAAGCCGTTTCCGCCCGGTTTGACCGCAGCCGTGATCGCAGAAAACCGGCGCGGAAAATTTGCTGACACCCTTGCGCTCGTAGCGACGGTGTTCGGGTTGATTCGGCAGGCGGTTCGGTTGGAAAAGACAAAATCGGAGTTTTATGATCGGCTCGACGACGCCCTGAAATTGCCGGAAAGGCCATTCGAAACGATGTCGCGAGAGGAATTGATCGCCGACTACGAACAACTCGAAGACCGGCTTCTCAAAAAATGGGACGCACCGCTGATCAACGATTTCCTGGCGATGATCGGTTTCGGTGTCTTGCAAAAACTGGCTGCAAAATGGACCTACGCCGATCCGAACGAACTGGTTTCAGGCACGGAGGGAATGATCAGTCTTGAACCGGCGCGGCGGATTCGGCAAATGGCCGAAAAGGCGGCGGCAGGAGAAAACTACGAGGACGATTTTGAGGCCTACCTCGAAAAATTCGGTGATCGTTGCCTTGAAGAATTGAAGCTGGAAAGTGCCACGCTGCGGGATGATCCGGCTCCCCTTCGTGTTTCGATCGAACGGTTGGCCGACCGACTGAAAAACGAACCAACAGGGTCTGTTCATCGATCGAAACCTGTTGATTCCTACCGGCCTCCAAGCGGATTTTTCCGGAAACGGATTTTCCCGTGGGTGTTAGGGCTGGCCCGCAATCGAATTCGGGATCGTGAGAATCTGCGGTTCGAGCGGACGCGGCTGTTTGGTCGAGTGAGGCGAATTGTGGTTCAGCTTGGAGATCGCTACGGGATCGGGGATGATATTTTTTTTGCGAAAATTGAGGAAGTGCTGGCTGACAAGATTGATTCAGAAAAAATCGCGGAACGGAAATCGCGGTGGGCGGAGTTTGAGACGGAAATGCCCCCGCCGGATCGAATCGAATCGGTGACGGACGAGCCAGCCTGGCAGGATCGGGAACCGGTCGTGTCGAGCGATACGGAGAAGGTGGGAACTGCCTGTTGCCCGGGAAAAGTCGCCGGTCCCGCACGGGTCGTGCTGAATCCGAAAGGTGTCGAGATATTGCCGGGAGAAATTCTTGTGGCCCGGCAAACCGACCCCGGATGGGTGATGCTGTTTCCCGCTGCGTCGGGCCTTTTGGTCGAGCGCGGAAGCCTCCTGTCGCACTCCGCAATTGTTTCGCGGGAGCTTGGCCTGCCGTCTGTTGTAGGTTTGTCAGGGTTATGCGACTGGATCGAGACCGGCGACCTGGTTGAAATGGACGGATCGACGGGCAAGGTAAAAATCCTCGAGAAAAATGGCTGAAACGGACATCGAGAAACGCGCAGACTTTTCACGGATTCGCTACGCGCAATGCTGGGAAGACGCGGACGTTTTGCTGGCCGGATTGAATGTCCAGCCGGGCGATACATGCGTCTCTATCGCCTCCGCCGGCGAGAATTCGCTTTCGCTTTTGACTGCGAAACCGGATCGGGTCATCGCGGTCGACTTGAGCCCCGCCCAACTCGCCTGCCTGGAAATGCGCGTGGCTGCGTTTCGCGAACTGTCTCACGGCGAGCTGCTGG
>JABDJT010000086.1 GCA_013003335.1 Verrucomicrobiales bacterium
GACCGACGCGGGGATGATGCATCTGGAGGGAATGCGCTCAATTGTGCTGCTACAACTGAGCGAAACTCAAATCACCGATACAGGATTGGTTCATCTTCAAAAATTGCGAAGCCTGGAGAGGCTCGAACTGGGAAAAACCAAAGTCACCGGCCAAGGGATGCGGTATTTGAAATCCTTACCCTCTCTCGATGAATTGAGGGTTTCTGATTTGGATGATGCCGGTCTCAAACACCTCGCGGAAATCCCCACCTTGAGGAGGCTGATTGTCCGGGGCCGCTTTACTGACGAGGGTCTGGCCGAACTGGCAAAACTGCAAAACCTTCAAACGCTCACGGTCCACTCCGACGAGAAATTCACGCCCGAAGGTATGTCCCACCTGGCCCGGTTGCCCAACCTGACACGATTCAATCCAGGTTGCCCCGGATTCACCGACGCCCACCTCGCTCCCGTCGCGGAGATGAAAAATCTGGTTTACCTGAGAATCACCGGAAATGACGTCACCGACGAAGGTCTCAAGCACCTCTCAGGACTCGCCAAACTGGATGATCTTTACCTGAAAAAAACCGGGATCACCGACGAAGGCCTGCCTCATCTCTACGGCCTCACGAACCTCGACTGGGTCGATTTTCAGCAAACGAATGTGACCAAAGAGGCAGTCGCCAAATTTAAAGCTGCCGTTCCGGGGAGTCGGCCGGCCGGTGGGCGTTGATCCGAAAAATCGCTGGCACATTGGCGGGTTTTTCGGACACTAGCCCTTCGTAAAAAAATGCCACGCGAAGATTACATCGCCACGATCGGACTCGAAGTCCACGTCCAGTTGAAAACGAACAGCAAGATGTTCTGCGGCTGTCCCGTGAAATTCGGCGAGCCGCCCAACACGCTGACCTGCCCGACCTGCCTCGGTCTGCCCGGTGCGCTGCCCGTGTTGAATGCGGGCGCGATCGAAAAAACAATTCTCGTCGGCCAAATGCTTGGCTGCGAAACGCCCGAAGTCGTGAAGTGGGACCGGAAAAATTATTTTTATCCGGACATGCCGAAAAATTACCAGATTTCGCAGTTCGACCTCCCCCTTTGCCTCGGCGGCGGCGTTCCGCTTTACGAGCTGGCGTATCCGAAGGATTTTCAGAAAGACATCGTGAATCCCGGCAAGTCTGTCGAACTGACCCGGATTCATCTCGAGGAAGACGTCGCCAAATCAACCCATCACGACGATTTTACGACAATCGATTTCAACCGTGCCGGCACGCCGCTGATGGAAATCGTGTCCGAGCCGGATATCGATTCGCCCGAAGAAGCGGTCGCCTACCTGAATTCGCTTCGCCAGATCCTCGTCTACTCTGGCGTTTCCGATGCCGACATGGAAAAAGGCCAGATGCGCTGCGACGTGAATGTTTCCGTCCGCAAAAAGGACACCGACGAACTCGGCACCAAGATCGAGCTGAAAAACCTGAACTCCGTTTCGACCGTGCGCCGTTCGTTGCATTACGAGATCGGTCGGCAGATCGACGAACTCGATTCCGGAAACGCCATCGTGCAGGCGACCTGGCGTTGGAATGACGACACGGAGCAAACCCAGATCATGCGAGTGAAGGAAAACGCTGACGATTACCGCTATTTTCCCGACCCCGATTTGCTCCCCGTCAAAACCGGCGATTTCATCGCCCGCGTGCAGACAGATTTGCCCGAACTGCCCCACGAAAAAGTGGCGCGTTTCGAATCCGATTACCAGATCACGCACTACGACGCCTCCGTTCTCGCCAGTGACGGCGCCCTCGCCGAATTTTACGAAACAGCCGCCACCGGCGCGAAATCGCCGAAGAAAGTCGCTAACTGGGTCATCAACAATTTGCTCGGCGAGCTGAAAGAACGGGAGATCGAAGTTTCCGATTGCCCGATCGCCCCGGAAAAAATCGGCGGGCTGAGCGATCTGGTCGAAGCCGGCACGATTTCCAACAACCAGGCGAAAGAAGTCTTCGCCGCGTTGTTTGAAAAACCGGATGCCAACCCCGCCGCGATCGCGAAGGAAATGGGATTCGAGCCCGCCGATTCCAGCGAAGTCGATACCTTCATTGATCAGGCCATCGCCGCCAACCCCGGCCCCGCTGGTGAAGTCGCCGAAGGAAATGACAGAGCCGCCAATTTTCTCACCGGCCAGGTCATGAAACTTTCCCGCGGCAAGGCCAATCCAAAGCAGGTGACTGAGGCGATTTTGGCGAAATTGCGCGGGTGATTCGACACCGCACACTCTGAATCGTAGCACGGGTTTTCCAACCCGTGACTTCATTGCCTCGCTTCTGCCACGGGTTGGAAAACCCGTGCTACAACAGCCGCGAAAGGCCGCAAAACGCCACGGAACCACCTGCGCCGATTCGGAGCTTCATTGCATACAATTCAACAGGGTTGGCTTGCCAGACGTACCCGGTTGGTTCGGGACAAAATAGGGAGAGAAATCCCGGTTTTAGCTCCCTCTGAAACTTTTTTACTCCTGACCGTACAACTGCAACCCGACTCCCATCGGTGCGGGGCCCAAATCCGTTTCGCGGCCGTTTGCACCGCCTTTTCCGGTTCGCTGGCCGGAGGCGATCAATTGAAATTGGGTGAATTCGCCGGAGGCGGAATCGAATTTGGCGAGCCCGAACAAGGCAGGTTCGTAGGTACGGTCGCCGACGGCGAATTTCGCGTGGCCGGTCAGCTTGTAGGTGGACACAGTCCCGGACTGTCCGGTTTTTTCGGAGTGCAACTCGCCTTCGGTCATTTCGTGTTCTTTCCAGCCATTCATCTGGCCGCGGACAGCATCTTTCAAGGTCGTGATGGCCAGTTTGCGGAACACGGAATCGGAGACTTTCTGTTTTCCGTCCGCGGGCAAAAAAGAGCGAGCTTCCGCGGGCGAAAGATCGTACCAACCGAGGTTGTGCGGGTTGGGGAATCGGGCATCACCGGGGCGGCGGACATCGCCCCTCGGAAAATCTCGGTAGGCGACTTCCAGCTTCAGGCCGCCTTTTTGCAAAGGTTTTCCACCGAATAAATCGAGCCGGTCGGTCGGAACCGGTTTCGGCTCGTAGTTTCGCTGCGCGGCCAGTTTTTCCCAGGCTTCCAGCCCTCCGGTGAGGGTCGCGCGCGCAATCTGGTTCGACTGCCGGGCGAACCGGCCGGACAGGTAATCTCCCCCGGCCGTCATGCAATAGAGGCCCTGATGGGTCGAGGTGTTCGCAGGCCAGGTGCCGGACGGGGCGTTGGCGACGTAGGTTTTGAAAAGGCGGGTCGATTCCGGGTTCGGCGGATTTTTCAGCCAGGCCGGCGGGTAGAGGAAAAAAGTTTCCTCGATGACGCATACATATTCGGAAGCGAGTTTTTGAATGGATGGATCTGACCAGATCTCGCGGCGTCCAATGACGCCATTGTTTCATGTCTCGCCGCAGGGATGCCCGTTCATGGCCCAGAGCAAAATCGGGCGCTGGAGGCGCTTTGCCTCGGCAGCAGCCTCGGAAAGATCGTGATGCCAGCGCACTTTCCGCCAACCGAGTTCTTCGTCAGACGGTCGGAGAAATGTCATCCATTCATCGAGATTGGCCTCGGTAATTTCCGGCGCGGGCCAATGCGGAGCGGCTTCGCCGGGCTTGAGGAGGCGGCGGGGTTTCCAGTTATTGTCAGTCGTGAGACAGAAACAATCGAGGATCCCGTGATTGTTGTTGTTGGAATTGAAGCGGACTTCGATTTCGTGTTCGCCGACGTCGAATTTCTGCACGCCCGCGCGAACCCAGCCGATGAAACGCAGGTCAGGCGCATTGTCTTCAGCGACGTTGATCGTTTCTTCGCGCAAAGCGCGCTGGAAGTTGACATTGAACCACTGGCCGCTGTCGAACCGGACATTGAGGCTCGATTTCACGGGATTCGCCCGCAGCCAGAAGGTGTAAGTATCCGTTTTGGGCAGATTGACACGAAATTTGGCGATTCCCGGTGTATTTCCCCAGTGAGCGACGAGGTTTTCTCCGGAAAAATCCCCGCGTTTGAGTCCTTCATACCACCCGTTTCGATTTACCTTTTTTTCGACTGCATTTTCCGCTTCCACCCAGACAAAATCTTTTTGAGCGGCTGCACGGTTCCCGGTCAGGAGAAATAAAAATGCGCTGAAGAAAAGGGAGAACCGGATCACGGGGTGAACAGGTGAATCAAATCCTTTCGAGGTCATACCTTTTATCCTCCCACCCTCGGAAAGTCTTTCAAGAAAAGTGATCTGATTTCTCCCGGGTCGACGGGAAAAAGCGAAGACCGGGTCTGGAAAAGAGCACAGCCCCACCTGGCCGAAGCCAAGGTGAGGCTGTTATTCCCCCCCAATAATGGGATGCTGCGATTTTCGCCGAGTCAGTGCAGAATGCAAGCCCTTAAATCAGGCGCGTTTGAACAGCATGGACACACCGATGACAATGAGGATAACTGCAAAGATCCTCGTTAGATGCACATTGCTGAGCCGTTTCATCAAGTCGACGGTGAAATAGGCGGCGATCACGGCTCCAATCGCGGTCGGCCAGAAAATTTTCCATTGGACATAGTTGGCCCCTGTAAACCGGAGAATGGCCATGAATGCGGTCGGCGCGATGACCGCCATGGACGTCGCCACAGCGTGCTTTTGCTCCATTCCGAGCAGGAAAACGAAAGCGGGAACCATGACAATCCCACCACCCACACCACAAAGCGCAGCGACCATTCCTCCCAGAACACCGATTAACACACCCAGGATGATAATTTTCATGAGGAACGGTGCAGAATTCGAGTGACGAGTTGCTTGAGAACCAGGTCTGGATCCATCCCGGTGGTGACAAGACGCAAATTGGCATCGAGGCAAAGCTCGTAGGCAGTCTTCAATTCATCGAAGGTGAAATTGCGGGCATACCGTGCGGTTGAGAAAATCGGATAGGCGTTTGGTTTGCCCTTGGTGGTCTTCGGAACAAACGTCCACTCTTCGGGAGGCAGTTGATCGATGGCGCTCACGTAGGAATTGTAGTCGCGGCCGGCCCGAATACCGTGCCGGTTTTGCAGTTCCAAACCATAGAGCAAAGATCGAATCTTCGGAAAGATCGCTGCAAACAACAGCCCAATCGCGTTTTGTCCGCTGCGCAGTTGGTCCTCAATCAATTCCAGTGTTTCCGGCAAGTTTCTTTGCACCAGCGCATCTCCGATATTGAAAATATAACCGGTGTGGGTGGAGGAAACGACGCCTCGTACATCGGCCACCGTGGCCTCCCGTTCACCTACGAAG
>JABDJT010000103.1 GCA_013003335.1 Verrucomicrobiales bacterium
AATCCCTTCCGCTACCATTTTCGCCCGTCGCAAATCGTGACGAATGGTCACGGCTCGATAGCTCAGTTGGTAGAGCAGAGGACTGAAAATCCTTGTGTCCCCAGTTCAAATCTGGGTCGAGCCACCACCCTCCACCCGATTCAACAGGGTCCGTTCGGAAAACAGACCCTGTTCATTCGCTTTTTGCCCCCGCAATCCGCTGCTCCAACTTGCGAAAATGGGGCGAAGGCTGGGCATACCCGGGATAGCGGTTGGCCCCGCCTTTTTCGTCTTCCGGAAGATAGCGCCAGTGCTTGTACATCCACAACCACGGATCGGGATTCTCGCGGAGGTAGGGCTCGAAGCAATCCCAGCAGGCCTGGGCGATTTCCTGTTCGGTGTCATTCTCCCCGATTTCCAGGGGTGGAAAACCGCGCATGATGTAGGTTCCGTCGCCTTTCGGTATACATATGCCGGGTATCACGGGCAGGCCGGTCCGTTTCATCAATTCGGCGTGAAGCGCCGTCACGCAGGTTTTGAAACCGAATACGTTGATGACTGTCGCGGCTTTGCTGGGCTTAATATTCAGGTCGGTCAAAAACGCAGCGTGGCCGCCTGATTTGAGGTTCTTGAGGAGACGAATGAGAGCCCGTTTCTGCGGGATGACCTGATGACCACTGACTTCCCGATTCTCCTGGAAGATTTTTGTGAGGTGCGGGTTCTTGAAATCCTGCGCAATGATCGTGAAACGGTAACCGCGAAATCCCATGATCAGCGCGATCCACTCAAAATTTGAATAGTGGGGTGTCACCCAGATTGCGCCTGTCTCGCGAGCGGATTCGATGGCATCCGGGTCATCCATCTCGATTTCGAGGAAGGTTTCGTAATTCTCCGCTTTCAGGCGCCGGCTCCAGAACTGATCGACTACGGTGCGACCAAAGTTTTTGTAGGAATTTTTGGCGATCGCGACGATTTCCGCTTCGGACTTCTCGTCGCCATAAACCGCTCGCAAATTCTGCCGGGCGGTCCGGCGTCCGCGGTAATCAACACGAAATCCGATCGAACCCAACAGATTTGCGAGGCCGTGGGCACCCCGCCGTGGCAGCAGCGGGATCATAGTGGCGAGAAAAGCGAGACCGAACCATTCGATTCGGTATCGGATGCGTTTCCAGAGGGACATTGTCAGGGTCAGCCGGTTGGCCAGGTCGTTGCGAGAATGTTCGCATTTCCTGACAATTCCTCCACTGAATCCGAACCGGCTGCGACCAGGAAAAAGTCGCCCTTCCCGAATGCGCCGAGTTCGCCCGAGATAATGGTCACGATCGAGAAACGGCCGGCAGTCACGGTAGAAAGTGGGGATTCCGGGGAAATGGAGTGCCGTTCCATGCGGAAATAATCGCACTCGCACAGCAAGGTCCTGTCGGCCGAATCCATACCCGGCCCAATGTCGGAAAAATCGATGCATCGAAGCGATTCCTCGATGTGGAGATCACGGGGCTTTCCGTCGAGCCCCACCCGGTTCCAATCGAAAACCCGGAAGGTCGTGTCCGAGTTTTGCTGGATTTCGTAAATCACGATTCCGGCCCCGATCGCGTGAAGTCGACCACTGGGGATAAAAATGTGCTGGCCCGGGCTGACCGGGATTCGGTGGACGCAGTCCTCAACCGTTCCGTCGCGCAGGGCGGTTTCAAAATCCGATCGGGAAACGCCTTCGCGAATCCCCACGTAAATCTCCGCGCCCGGTTCGGCGTCCGCGATGAACCAGGTTTCCGATTTCGGTTCCCCGCCCAGCTCCGAGGCGATTTCTGCCGGTGGATGAACCTGGATCGAAAGCCGCTGGCGGGCGTCGAGAATCTTGCAGAGAAGTGGAAACCGTTTTGAATTCGGAGCCAGCTTCCCGAAAATCTCAGTTCGATTTTCCGCCCATAATTCGGTCAGCCGTTTCCCTTGAAACGGACCATCCGAAATCACCTCACTGTCCGCCTCCTCCCGGGCACTGATCTCCCAGGATTCACCGAAAGGCTGATCGGTGTTCGGCAAATCACGTCGAAAAGTCGTTTCCAGTTCGCGACCTCCCCATACGCGGGTTTGATAAACTGGTTGGAATTGGAGGATCATGATTGAAATGGCGCGAATGAAGAGGGTTGGTTCTTCAAACAGACCCTGTTGGATCGATCCTGGTCCGGGCAATGTCCCAGTCTTCCGCAGTATCGACGTCGTTCAGAGTTTCCAGTAAAGCAATTTTCCGGCCAGCAGTTTTGGCCGTCTCAAGACTTGCAGAAAGGGTGTGTTCTGTGCTCCACGGAATTCCGGTGAAAATTTCAGGAGCAGGCTCGTTCAAGCCCGCGAGATAATACCCGCCATCGTTGGTCGGGCCGAAGACCAGGTCATGGGAATCGAGTTCGGACCAGGTTCGGGAAAAGGTATCAGGCGATATTTCGATGCAATCTGTACCGAGGAGAATGAGTTTCGCACCGCCGGGGTTTTGGGAGAAAGCCGATTCCGTCGCAAATTCCAGGCGTTCGCCCAAATCCCCTTGGAATTGCCCCTGAAAAACTACCGGCCCGGATTTTGGAAGGTTCAACCATTCCTGAACTGCCTGTTCTGCGTCAGGCGGTTCGAAGCAAATCCGTAATTCATCCCATTCGGAGACAGAAATGACCCGCAACACCTCATCCACGAGGCGCCTGTAGATGTCAGCGGCCTGCTCCCCCGGATTTTCGCCGGAAAGTCCGGCCGCAAGGCGGGTTTTGACCGACCCCGGCACTGGAAGCTTCAAGAACAGGAGGATAATTCGTGGCATGGGAGGATTTGATTAAGAAACCTAAGATATTCGTTGAACCAAATAGTAGCTACGGTTATTATTAATTTCCCCGAGATACAAGTTTGTTTCGGTTTTTTAGAATTTCCAGAATTAGCCCTTTTTCTGTTTTCAAGATGGCAGCCGTGAAGTCCCGAAGCAAGAGTCCACCGAAAAAACGGGCGCCTGCAGCCGCTTCCAAGCGAAAGCGATCTGCGCGGTCCCGTAAGCAGGACGAAAAAATCGGGCCGTACGTTTTTCACGAGGGAATCGCGATCGCGCTCGGTGGCCTGGGACTCCTGTTATTTTTGGCGCTGGTTTCCTATTCCCCGCGGGATCTTCCGAGTTGGGTGCCGTTTTCCAGCACCGCCGGCCAGGAGGAAGCGTTGAATAATTTCATCGGTCCGGTGGGTGCAGTCGTTGCCGGCTATTCCTTTTTCTTCTTTGGGGCAGCCTGTTACCTGATCCCTGCCATCCTTGCGTGGTGGGGCGTGCAGGTTTTGACCGGCGGACGAATTTTTCACGGACGAAACTTTGCGGCCTTCGCGATCCTGGTTGCCTCCGGCTCGTGCCTGATCGAATACCAGACCTTGTTCTTCAATGACTGGCCTGCGAAGTATCAACTGCCAAAGAGTGCGGGTGGCTTCGTGGGGCATGGAGTGGGCGCGGTGGTCTTTGAAAATGCGATGGGGTCAGTCGGCTCGTTTTTGATCATGGCGATCGCGTATTGCCTTTCGATGATCGTACTGACAGGAATTCATCCTTTCCGATTTGCGAAACTGGTCCGTTCCCGGTTTTCGGCGCGACTGGAAGAGCGTCGCCGTATGGGATTCGGGCCGGATGAAGAAGAGGTGATCCCGAAACCGGCTTCGAGGCAGAAGAAGGATTCCGGAAAGAAAAAGGTCGTCCCGGAAGACGATGAAATGCAGGAACTTCTTCCCCTGGAAACCGACACGCCGGAGCCGAAAATTATTGACGCTTCACAGCGTCAGAAGCGGGACGGAAAAGAATCGCTATCGGTTGTGGGAAGCAAAGAAGAGAACCTGGTTCCGTTCCAGGGGCGGCGGTTTGAAAATTACCAGTTGCCCCGCCTCAATTTGCTGAGCTACGGGGATGAATCGGAAGTCACTCCCACGGATCGGGACAATCTCCTGCAGGTTCAGCGGACAATCGTGGAGACATTGGAAACCTTCGGGGTGGATGTGAAACCGGGGGACATTACCAAGGGACCGACGATTACCCGTTACGAAGTGTATCCCAAGCCGGGATTGCGGGTCAACCGCATCACTTCACTTCAGGCGGATATTGCCCGGGCCACCATGGCCGAGCGAATCAATATCCTCGCGCCCATTCCGGGCAAAGATACCGTGGGAATTGAGATCGCGAATTCAGACAAGGTGTTGGTAGCCCTGCGGGAATTGTTCGAAGACGATGCTTTCCGTGACTCCAAAGCAAAACTGCCACTGGCGCTCGGCAAGGATGTTTACGGTCGGACCATCGTGGGAGATTTGGCAAAAATGCCCCACCTCCTTGTAGCCGGCGCGACCGGTAGCGGAAAAAGCGTGTGCATCAACAGCATCATCGCCAGCCTGCTGTTCCGTTTTTCCCCGGACGATCTCAAGTTTATCATGATCGACCCGAAGGTCGTGGAGATGCAGCTTTACAATACCCTGCCTCACATGGTCGTCCCGGTCGTCACGGACCCGAAAAAAGTGTTGCTGGCTCTTCGCTGGGTGATCAATGAGATGGAGCGTCGCTACACTCTTTTTGCAAAACTGGGCTGCCGGAACTTTGACGGATTCAATGGGCAAGTGAAGGAGCGGCAGCAGGCCCGGGCAGAGGCGGCAGATCTGACGACTCATCACCTCAAAATCAGCGATGATCTGGCGATTGATCAATCTGATGTTCCGGCAGACGGGAAGCCGGACAACGGACCGCCTTCCCCTCCCGCTGGTGATGAAGGCGAAGGAGACGACGATGAGTTCTCCCATACCCTTCCTTACATCGTAGTGATCATCGACGAACTGGCAGACTTGATGCAAACCGCCCCGGCGGATGTGGAAACCGGCATCGCCCGGATTGCCCAGAAAGCGCGCGCTGCGGGCATTCACCTGATCGTTGCCACCCAAACACCGCGGGCCGACGTGGTCACCGGAGTCATCAAGGCCAACATTCCGTCCCGGGTCGCATTTCAGGTATCATCGAAGATTGATTCCCGGGTGATTCTCGACAACTCCGGGGCGGAAAACCTCGTGGGCAAGGGCGACATGTTGTTTTTACCACCGGGTAGCGCTCAATTACTCCGGGCCCAGGGTGCCTTCCTGTCTGACGAAGAAGCGCAGGCTGTAGTCGCGGCATGCGCCGCGCAGGGCGAACCTCAATTTGCGCCGGATGCTCAGGAAACGATCGAAGCGGGCGAATCGTTCGAAGATGAAATCACTGAAGCCGAAGAAGAACTGATTGAGAAGTGTCTCGAAATCATTTTTGCGGACAAGAAAGCCTCCACTTCCCACCTGCAGCGCCGCCTCCGCCTCGGATACAACCGGGCAGCGCGGGTAATGGATATCCTCGAGCAGCGGGGAATTATCGGTCCGGGCGATGGCGCGAAACCGCGGGAGATTCTCGTCGATCTTTCCGACGAATTTGAGTAGCTTCAGAGTTCGGGAAATGTATCTTTTTCTGAAAGATTTTTCCCAGGACAACGGTAGTAAGAATCGGTTAGATGGCATCCACCATTGGTCAGCAATTGCGCGACGCGCGCGTTGAGAAAGGCCTGTCTGTCGAAGACGTGGCTCATCAGACCCGTATTCACGCGAACTCAATCCGCGCGTTGGAAGAAGACGATTACTCCGGTTTCGCGAGCATCACCTACGCAAAAAGTTTCCTGCAGCTCTACAGCCGGCATCTTGGTGTGGACGCCACGGAGGCCATTTCCGTCTTCAAAGAAAGCGGTTCAATCAATCTGCATGGATCCAGCATCGTGAGCGACCTTCACGAAAGCATTGAACCCCTCGGAATGCCCGAAAAGCCATTCCGAAGGATCAAGCGCAAAAAAAAGGCGGAAAAACCCGGCGGCGCTCCCATTTTCCTGGGAATGCTGCTCGGCCTGCTGATAATCGCAATTCCCACCTTTTATTTCCTCGGATACAACGCGGAAAACCCCGAGGAGGTGGGCGATGAAATCGTCAAAAATGCCAAGCAACTCAAGGAAGATATCGAATCGCTGAAGGACAAGGGCGAATCAAATCAGGGAGTATCAAAAGGAGGAGAGAAATCGCTTGGCCCGGAAGAATCCGAAGCAAATCCAAATGTGGTAACGATTCCGCCTTCGCCACCAACTGACGACGAGGCACCGGAGCCTGTCGAAACTCCGAAGACCGGAATTGTGTTCCTGGAAAATTCCGGAGACAAATCGCCAGAACCGGCCGCAAACGGCAAAACAGTCACCGATCCGCCCAATTCCAAAGGATCTCCACCGACAAACACAAGCGCCCGCCCACCCGCAATCCGGGCCACACCTCTGGTTGCCCGGCCCGTAGTCATTCCGCCCGAGGAGGAGGAAGAGGGCGAGGCAGAATCAGAAGACGAGCCGGATAATCAATCGGGACAGTCGGCTGAAGAGCCGCGGCAGCAGACACGCCCACTTTCAACAAACCCTTCCACGACCCGTCGTCCGGAACCGGGAACTCCCATCGAGCCCCGCTCAGCTAAATCGAATTCCAACCGTCCCAGGACACCCTTTCGTGGACCGAACCGGTTCCCGCGACCGGTCAACCCCACCAATCAGTAGATCCAGGAAAAGAAAAAACCCCGCTGCTTTCGCAACGGGGTTTTTTAAACTCAAGTATTCGGGTTTTAACCCGGAAAAAGATTCAGCTGTCTGCTTTGTCTTTATCCCAGGTCACCACCACGAAACGCTTGGCACTGTCACCAAGGCTTTTGACAGCCTCTTCTTTGGTAACATCAGCCGAACCGTCGGTCACAACCGTGACTTTTTGGGTTCCGGGCTTTTCGCCCTTTTCGATTTTGATGGACTTGAAGCCGGATAGATTTTTGAACGCCGAACTGACGGTCTTTTTGCACCCGTTTCAAGTCACGCCGGTCATGCCGGCAACATAGGTTACATCCTCAGCCAACGCCGCGGGGGCGAAGGCGAGAACCGCCAGTGCTACTGTTGCGATGAGTTTCTTCATAATAAGGAAGTAGTGGATACTACCCCATTATAGACGGATGAGTCAAATGGCCCTTACAGCACAAAATAGTGATTTTTTTGTTCACAAATTTGGCCTCTGAATGCAAAGAAAATGGCGAAATTGATCCAACACATTCCGGTTCAACGAGTCAGCCCGAATAGTTTCGATGAAATCATCGATGCCCGGGCACCGGTCGAATTTGCGGAAGATCACATTACCGGAGCAATCAACCTTCCTGTACTCTGGGATGACGAGCGGAAGCAAATCGGCACCCAATACAAGCAGGAATCTGCCTTCGAAGCCCGGCGTGCCGGAGCAGCGCTCGTTTCGGGAAATATCGGTCGGCACCTCAAATCTCACTTTGCGGGCAAGCCGGAATCCTATCGACCCCTGATCTACTGCTTTCGTGGCGGTCAGCGATCTCACAGCCTGGCGACCGTCCTGGCTGAAGTCGGTTGGGAAGTCACCCTTTTGGAGGGCGGATACAAGGCCTACCGACTTCACGTGATCAGCCAAATTGAGAACTTCTCGTCCTCCATCCAGTTTCAGGTCATCAACGGCCTGACTGGATCCGGAAAAACAGCAGTTCTTTGCGAACTCGAAAAATCGGGATTCCCTGTTCTGGATCTGGAGGCCATTGCCTGCCACAAGGGATCAGTATTTGGCGAGGATCCGGATTTTCCCCAGCCTTCTCAGAAAAGATTCGAATCAATTCTCTTTGATCAACTGACCCAACTGGCGGATGACAAACCAAAATCGGTTTTCGTCGAAGCGGAAAGTTCAAAAATCGGGAAACTCCACCTGCCTGTTTCACTCTGGAATGCCATGCGGGACTCGCCAGTATTGGAAATCTCGGCTCCCCTGGATTCCCGCGTCCGGCACCTGCAATCGGAATACAGCGAGTGGCTGACCAGTCCCGACTATGTCATCGAAACGATCGATCGCCTCCAGCCGTTTCACTCCTGCGAAACCATTGCGGAGTGGAAAAAGTGGGCAGCCGAATCCAATTGGGCGGAACTCATTGGCGCATTGCTCACCGGCCACTACGACAAAAACTACCGTCCTGACGGGAATGGCTATTTCAACGAACCCGACTGCCAGTTTGAACTGACCGATCATTCTGCTGATTCGATCCGCCAATGCGCCGAAGCAATTGCCGGGAAAACGAACCAACAGGGTTGATTGAGCGAACCAACCCTGTTGGTTCGTTTTTTACAGTCGCCGCCAGCGGCGGCCGTCTGCTTTCAATAAATCATCCGCCTCGCCCGGTCCCCACGAACCTGCCGGGTATTCCGCCATCGGGGGCGGATCTTCCGCCTTGTGCCAGGCATCTTCAATTTCATCGACAAATTTCCACGCTGTTTCGACCTCGTCTTTCCGCGCAAATAACGTTGCGTCCCCGGCCATCGCGTCCAGCAACAGCCGCTCGTACGCTTCCGGGCTGGATTTCCGGAAGGCGGTCTGATATCGGAAATCCATCTTCACGGGCTGCAAACGCGCTGATGGCCCGGGCAGTTTGGACCGGATGCCGAGGGAAATCCCCTCGTCCGGCTGGATGCGAATCACGAGAACATTTCCGGGCACCGTCTCCGCTCCGGAAAGTGCGTTGAACAGCACTTCCGGGGCGTCCTTGAAATGAATCGAAATCTCCGTCGCTTTTTTCGGCAGGCGTTTTCCCATCCGGACATAAAACGGAACACCCTCCCACCTCCAGTTATCGATCATGATCCGCATCGCGACATACGTTTCGGTCATGGAACCGGGATTTACGCGATCTTCCCGCCGGTATGCGGCGACCTCTTTGCCGTTGACCGTATCGGCCGTGTACTGGGCCCGAATGACGTTCTTCGTCACGGATTTTACGCCGGTGAGTGGGCGCAGGCTTTTGAGGACCTTCACTTTTTCATCCCGCACGCCGTCAGCTGACAAATCGATCGGCGGCTCCATCGCAATCAGGCTGAGCAGTTGCAGCAGGTGATTCTGGATCATGTCCCGCATCGCGCCGGCTTTGTCGTAATATCCACCTCGACCCCCTTCCATTCCCAGGTGTTCCGCGCAGGTAATCTGCACATGATCCACGCTACGGTTGTTCCAGAGCAATTCGAACAATGCATTGGCAAACCGGAGGACCATGATGTTTTGCGCCGTTTCCTTTCCGAGGTAGTGATCAATCCGGTAGGTACCGCTTTCGGGAAAGGTGTCATTCACGACTTCATTCAAGTGCCGGGCTGTTTTCAAATCCGTGCCGAACGGTTTTTCCACCACCACCCGGGACCAGCCATCCTCCCGCGGTTGATTTAATCCCGCGCTGCGAATGTGAAGCAAGATGTCGTCGAAGAAATCCGGGGAGGAAGCCAGATAAAACAAGCGGTTGGGACTGCCGCCCTGTTCTTCCATTTCATTCAGCCGCTCGTTCAATTTTATGTATCCCTCCGAATCGTCAAACGTGCTCTGGTGATAAAAAATCGATTGGGAGAAGGTCTCCCACAACGCGTCGTTGTGATCCTGCCTCGAATTTTCCCGGTTCTGTTCTTCCAAACCCGCCCGGAATTCTTCATCGGATTTTTCCCGCCGGGCAAAGCCGATCACCTGCAGTCCAACCGGCAAATCCCCGTCGGCCGCAAGATTGTAGAGGGCCGGAATCAATTTGCGATGGGTCAGATCCCCGGTTGCTCCGAAGATGACCAGCGTACATGGCTCCGGTCGATTCCGGATTGCCAGATCTTCTTCACGAAACGGGTTTTCTTCGATCATTCGGCGGGACCGAACAGCAGAAACCGGACCGAATCAACCGAACAGGCCAACCACCCTTTCATTTCAACTGACATTCACGTTTTTTGCCCTGGTCGTGACTTTTCTTCCGTGAATCCCTCAGGCGGCCACAAGCCCACAGCGAGTCAGCAAGGCGTTCAAGTCCGGGTCGCGCCCCATGAAATCACGAAATAATTCGGCCGCATCACGGGAATTTCCGCGACTGAGAATTTTTGCCCGAAACTCGCGTCCGACTTCAGGTGCGATGACGCCCGCTGCATCAAACTTGGTGAATGCATCAGCATCGAGCACCTCGGCCCACTTGTACGAGTAATAACCGGCAGCATAGCCTGTCGGACTGGCAAAAAGGTGAGTGAACCGCCGAATCATCGACGGGGGACGGGTTCTCAGAGGAATCAGGTAGCCTTCGAGCAAATCCTGAACCAGTTCATCCAGATCGGTGTCCTCCCCGGCAGAGTGGTGGTTGATGTGCAACTCGAGATCCATTTTGCCGAGAGAGAGCTGCCGCATCTGGGCCATTCCGGACTGGTAGTTGCGCGCGGCGATCATTTTGTTGAACAACTCATCCGGAATCGGCTCGCCGGTTTCGTAGTGCCGGGCAAAGAAATCGAGCCCAACCCGTGACCAGCAAAAATTCTCCATAATCTGGGAGGGCAATTCGACGAAGTCCCAGGCCACGTTGACTCCGTTGAGCGATTTCACTTCCACATCGCCGAGAAGGTGATGGAGCAGGTGCCCGAATTCGTGGAATACCGTTTCAACTTCGTTGTGGGTCAGAAG